>VGZO01000005.1 GCA_016872555.1 Planctomycetota bacterium | reverse complement strand
ACCCACCCGCCGCCGGATGCGGCGGGCGCCGGGCGTGGGAACCCTCGGCGTTCCCACCGCCCGGCGCAAGCGGAACGAGGCCCTGGAGGGCTCGTTCCGCGCTCTGTTCAGTACAGCCACACCCGGCTTCCGTCGGCGAGCGCCAAGGCGGGTTGCGGGCGGAGCCTGAGCCGTCCGGCGAGGACGCGCACCTCCGCGGCCGCACTGCCGATCCGCATCCACTCGCCGACGGTCGCCCGCCGCCGGCGCTCGGGTTCAGCGATCCCCCAGGCGGCGTGGACCCTGTGCCACAGTTCGTCGAGCCGGCGGCGACGGACGTGGATCGCATCGAAGCCGTACCATTCGCCCGGTGCCTCGAGGATCGTGACGCCCACCTCGCGCGCCAGTGCCGCCAGCCGCTCGTCGAGCGCCGCCGCCGCCGCCTTCACCTCCGGGAGCGTGAGACGGCAGCCCGGCACGTAGCAGGCCCTCAGCCCACGAAACCGGAGCGGCCCGATGCCGGCGATGCTCGCCATCGGCAGATGCGTGACGACCACGCGCCCGCCGAGCGCCTGCAGCCGGCCGACGGCCGTCGCCACCCACGCCGCCACCTGGTCCGGGGCGAAGCCGTAGAGGAGGTCGTTGCCGACGTCGGTGACCAGCGCCAGCGGCGCGCGGCCGTCGGCGGGCAGGCGATCGAGCGCCCGCCACAGCCCGCAGCCGAGGATCGAAGGCAGCCGGCGCCAACCGACGCGGCTGGTGGCGCCGTAGGAGCGGCCGTGGCCGGCGGCGACGAAACAATCGACGCCGGTCCCGGCGCGCCCCCGGGCCTCTGCCACGAGCCGTGGCAAGCCGCGCGACAAGTTGCTCGCCCCGAGCAGCACCAAGCGCGGCCCGGCCGGTGGAGTCACACCCGGCGCGGCCACCGTGGGCCTCCCTGCTGGAGCGACTGCCAGCACGACATCGCCAGCGACGCGAACAGCATCGCCATGAACCACTGCCCTTCCCGCCAGCACCACCAGGCCATCGCCCCGCCGGCCACCGTCCCGATCCCGGCGGCGATCCGGGCGGCGTCGGCGATCCCCAGCACGGCGAGTCCCTCACGGGCGATCTGACCGCCGTCGAGCGGCGGCACGGGCACGAGGTTGATCAGCGGCCAGAGGATGTTGACCTCGAGGAGGAACATCACGATCGCGAAGCCGACCAGTGAGCCGGGCCGCTCGCCGGCGAACAGGCCGAGCCGCTCCCCGAGCCACTCCAGTGGAAACGGCACCGCCCGACCGAGCGCCCGGAGCACCGCGACGACCGCGGCGGCCAGGGCGAGCTGGGCGGCGGGTCCGGCGGCGGCGACGAGAAGGCGTTGCAGCGGGCTGCGTGCGCCGCGGTGTCCACCCCCGTACGGGATCGCCAGGCCGCCGAAATGGTAGATCACCACGGCCGCCGGTTGGCCGAACGCCCGGAAGGCCAGCGCGTGCCCCATCTCGTGGAGGATGATCGAGAGCAGGACGACGATCTCCCACAGCACCAGCAGGCCCAGCGCTTGGCGCGGCTCGTCGGTGAGGGCCTGGCACAGCCCCCAGCCGAACAGCGCCGTGACCGGCCAGAACCAGGCCGACACGCGCACGGGGATTCCGGCCAGGGAGAACTGCAGGTCGTAGGGCGTGGGCTGCGGCTGGGCGAGTTGCATGCCGTCATTATGCCGCCCGCCGGCCGGAGCGGCGCGCAGGCGGCGGCGCCGCCGCGGTGGTCCCCCGCGCGATCGCCAGCACCGCGTCGGCGGCTCGTGCGGCGGAACCGGGTCGCTCCACGCCGCGGGCGACGGCGTCGAGCCGCTCGACGGTCCGGAGCCGTGCCGCCGGGTCGGCGAGCCAGCCGACGACGTGGTCGGCGACGCGCGGCGCCGGATCGTCGACCGCGAGATACTCGGGAAACAGCGCCGCCGGGTCCGCCGCCGGCACCCCGACCGGTGCCCGCCAGACGGGCCGCACCGGCCCGATCGGATCGTCGACCGCGAGGAGATTGACCAGCGTGATCCAGCGCGCGTGGCGGAAGAAGCTCTGGACGACGTAGGCCAGCCGGCTGATCCGGTAGACGATCACGGTCGGCACCCGGGCCGAGAGCAGCTCCAGCGACACCGAGCCGCTGACCGCGATCGCCGCCGCGGCCTCGGTCATCAACTCCCGCGATCGCCCGGCGACGATCTCGACGTCGGTTCCCGCGCGCGCGGCGATCAGTTCCGCGTGGCGTTCGTGGAGGGCGCCGACGACGACGCGCACCGCGGCGATCCGCCCCCGCACCTTCCGCGCCGCCTCGAGGAGGCTGCCGAGGTTGGCGTCGATCTCCTGGCGCCGTGATCCGGGGAGGAGGAGCAGCAGCGGGACCGCGCCGTCGGGGGCGCGGCGCGGCGGCGGGGCGTCGAAGAACGGATGCCCGACGAGCGTCGAGCGGACCCCGTGGGCCGTGAACCAGTCGTGTTCGAACGGCAGCGCCGCCAAGACGTGGTCGACGAGGCGGCGGAGCTTCCCGACCCGCCAGCTGCCCCAGGCCCAGATCTGCGGCGGGCAGTAGAAGACCACGGGGATCCCGTGCCGCTTGGCCCGCCACGCCAGCCACCAGTGGAAGCCGGGGAAATCGACGACGACGACGACGTCGGGACGCCGATCGATGAAGCTCCGCTCGGCGCGGCGGGCGAGTTCGACGAAGCGCGGGAGGTTGAGCAGCGCGCGGCCGAACCACATCACCGCCAGGGCGGTCATGTCGGCCAGCAGCGTCGCGCCGGCGGCGGCCAGGCCGGGCCCGCCGAGACCGATGCACTCGACGTCCGGATGGCGCTCGCGCAGCGCGCGGACGAGGCAGGCGGCGTGATGGTCCCCCGACGGCTCCCCCGCCGAGACGAAGACGCGCATGAAAAAACTCCGCGTGGGACCGGGTCGATCCCACGCGGAGTATTTCAGTTCGAGCGGCGGGGCCCTAGGCCAGTTGGCCGGTGCCCCGTACGGCAGGGCGCCGGCTTACTTCGCGACCGGGGCGAACCCCTTCTCGATGTTGCCGAACACCATCGTCACCTGCTCGTCGGCGGAGGCCTTCTCGACCTTGCCCTTGCAGTTGTTGCAGCAGAAACCGACCGTGGCGTCGCCGATCGCGACCTCGGTGCCCGCCTTGACGGCACCACCACTGAACGGGCAGCCCTTCTGGACGAGCTGGCCGGTCGAGACCATCTGCTGGTGGGCCTTGGCGGCGAACTTGGCCGAGTCGCCGGTGAAGGCCGACTGGCAGTTGCCGCAGCAGAAGAAGACCTTGCCGCCGGCGAAGCTGGTGTGCTTCTCGGGGTTGCAAACCTTAGCGGACACCGGGCACTTGGCGTCTTTCGGCTCCTTCGGAGCAGCCGTGACGGCGGCAGCCGACAGCGCGGCGACCGCGACGAGCGCGAAGACGGGAGCGATGCGAGAGAACATCTTCATGGATTCGAGCCTCGACGGGAGGGGAAGGGCGACGTGGTGGTCCGGCGTCGCCAGCCCACCTTCATCGGGGGATGATAGCGGGCGGCTCCAACCGCGGCAACCAAGGGTTTCGCGAGGGAAACCCGGTCACCGCCCACCGTTTCAGCCGGTCAGCGGAGGCAGCGCCCCCCCTCCTGGCAATCGCCGCGGCGGTGCCGCGGCTCGGGCAGCCCCAGGGCCAGAAGGGCCCCGATACCGATCACGGCGAAGCCGGCGGCGAACACGGGCCCGAAGCCGACCCGGTCGACGGCCATCCCCACCAGCGGCGACAGCACGAACGGCAGCGCCAACGCGACGCCCACGAGGCTCACGTAGCGGGCGTGGTCGCGCGGCTCCGGCGCCAGCTCCAGCGCGTAATGGGTGAAGATCTTGAGCGAGATCGGATTGAGTCCCAACGGCACGTAGACCACCCAGAACCATCCCGCCGCCGCCCCCGGCTCGAGCCTCCCCAGGGCGATCACGACCAGCGGGGTCAGCGACGACAGCGCCACCAGCCACACCAGCACCAGCCGGGTGCCGCGCCGGTCGGAGAACGGACCGGCGACGAGACTCGCCGCGCCGGTGGCGGCGTTCTGCACCAAGACCCAGGTCAGCAGGCTGCCGATCGCCGTGCCGAGCCTGTCACGGGCGAAGGCCTGGTAGTGGGGGAAGAGGATCAGCACGGCGGCGAAGCATGCCGCCACGAGCGACAAGCGCACCAGGGCCGGGTCGCGGCGCAGCAACCCGGCCTGCTCGGCGACCCACCCGCGCACCGCCGCCGGCCAGCGCCCCGGCGGCGGTCGCCGCGGCGGCCCGTCGGCCGGCTCGTCGAGCCACGGGGGCACCAACGCCGCCAGCGCGAAGAAGGCGCCGGTGGCGGCGAAGATCTTGGGAAACCCGTCAGCCTCCTCGAGCCACCGCCCGAGGCAGGCGGCCCCGGCCAGGATCGCCGCCACGCTCCCCAGCGCGACCCCGACGACCAGGGCCCGACCGCGGTTGCCGGGGGATATCAACTTCCCCTGGAGGGCCGCGAGGACGAGCTGATTGAGGCCGTTGGTGGCCGAAAACAGCGCGTAGACGGCGAGGAACAGCCCCGCCAGGAGGTCCGGTCGCGTCGCCGCCAGCGGCTGCCACGCCGCGGCGAGGAGGAGGAAGCAGGCGGCCATCGCCAGGCTCGTCCGGGCCAGGGCCCACTTCTTCACCGGCAGGCGACCGATGAAGCCCGCGGCGAGCAGGGGCGGAAGGCTCTGCCCGCCGCGGTTGAGCACCGGCAGCAGGCCGCGCAGCAGCCCCGAGTCGACCACCGCGTCGAGCACGGCGGGCATGATGATCGTCTCGGTCTTGAAGATCCACCCGACGCGGACGACGATCTGGTAGGTCTCGAGGGCCAGGGTGTTGCGCGCCTCGCGGCGGCCGGCGGCGGTCATGCGGTAGGATCGTGGCGGTGCCGGTGGGAATCCTGCCCCGGCAGCATGAGGTGTTGAGCCGATGTCGTCCACCCGCTTCTTTCGGGCTACCGTCGTGTCCGTGCTCGTCGGCGCTCTCGGCGCCGTGCTCGCGGCCCCGGCCGCATCCGGCGCCGACGACTCAGGGTTGCTCGTCTGGTTCGGCAGCTACACCGGCGCCCCGCCGAAGGCGGAGGGGATCTCGGTGGCCCGGTTCGATCCCGCCACCGGCCGGCTGTCGCCGGTCGTCACCGCCGCCCGCCTCAAGAACCCCTCGTTCCTCGCCCGCCACCCGGCGCTGCCGGTGCTATACGCGGTGTCGGAGGTCGAGGATGCCGACGGCCAGCGCGCCGGCAGCCTCACGGCGCTGGCGATCGACGCGACGACCGGGCTGCTGACGGAGCTCAATCACCAGGTGACCGGGAAATCGACCCCGTGCCACGTCTCGATCGATCGCTCCGGCCGGGCCGCGCTGGCCGCCAACTACGGCGGCGGCAGCACCGTCTGCCTGCGGATCGAAGAGGACGGCCGGCTGCAGCCTCTCGTTCCGGGCACGCCTGGCGGTCACCTCCAGCATGTCGGCAAGAGCGTCAACCCCGAGCGGCAGGCGGCGCCCCACGGCCATTCGATCGATCCGTCCCCCGACGGGCGGTTCGCGGTCTCCTGCGACCTCGGCATCGACAAGGTGCTCGTCCACGCCCTCGACATCGGCGCCGGCACGCTCACCTTCCATGGCAGCGCCCCGGTCCGGCCGGGGGCGGGGCCGCGTCATTTCGCGCTCCATCCCGACGGCACGTACGGCTACTGCATCAACGAGCTCGACCTCACGGTCACCGCCTTCGCCTGGGACCCGGCGGCAGGATCGCTGCGGGAGTTCCAGACGCTGTCGACGCTCCCCGCCGACGTCACCGACAGGACGGGGTTCTCGACCGCGGAGATCGCGATCCATCCGTCGGGGAAGTTCCTCTACGGGTCCAACCGCGGCCACGATTCGATCGCCATCTACGCGATCGACGATGCCAGCGGCCGGCTCACGTTCCGCGGAGTCGAGCCGATCCGTGGCCGGACGCCGCGGAACTTCGCCATCGATCCCTCCGGCCGCTGGCTCCTGGCCGCCGGTCAGGACTCCCACACGGTGACCGTGTTCGGGATCGACCGGCAGACCGGTGCGCTGGAGTTCACCGGCCAGTCGGTGCCGGTGCCGGCACCGGTGTGCGTGCTGTTCGACACGCCGCGCTGACCGCTCCGGACCTCGTCGCCCCCTTCCCTCCGCCACCGATGACGATCACGCTGCTGAAGTCGAAGATCCACCGTGCGACCGTGACCGGCGCCTCGCTCGACTACGAGGGGAGCCTGACGATCGCCGCCGACCTCGCCGAGCAGGTGGGGCTGCAACGCTACGAGCGGATCCTCGTCGGCAACCTCGCCAGCGGCCAGCGGTTCGAGACCTACGTGATCCTCGGCCCGGCCGGGAGCGGCGTCATCGAGCTCAACGGCGCCACCGCCCATCGCGGCAAGAAGGGGGACAAGCTGACGATCATGGCGTTCGGCGAATTCGAGCCGAAGGAAGCCGATCGCCACGTGCCGGCGATGATCGTCCTCGGCCCGGGAAACGTCGTCGCCAAGGCCCAGTCCGCCCCCGCGCGGCGGCGGGCAACGCGGCCGCCGAAGCCGCGAGGCGCGTGAGCCGGCGCGGCGGAGCGGCTCACCGCCGGCCGTCGCCGGCCAGGAGCAGCTCGAGGTAGCTGCGCCGTTCACGCTGCCCGCAGTCGAGATGGCGGGCGAGATCCTCGAGCCGGTCGCGGGCCGCCGCCAACCCGCTCGCGTCGGCCTGCTGTTCGAGTTCCGCGAACGTGCCCAGGCCCGCGACCTCGTCGAGCGCGACTTCGACGGCCGCCCCGCGCCACTCGAGGGAAAACGGTGTCCGCCGCTTGCGGACCTCGCGGACGGCGTGGAAGCCGAGGGCGGCGAGCAGCTCGTGCCACCGGCCGAGCGTGGTCACGGGATCTTCTCCCGCGTCGCCCAGGGGCAGTTCGATCTCGCGGCGCGTCTTCGTGGCGGCGTCGATCCGCGGCCCTTTCCAGGTGACCACGACCCGGTCGGCGTCGCGGCGGAGGCGCAGCGCCTCGTCGGTGGCGGCGAAATCACGGCAGGGATGGGCGTAGTAGCGGTCGGACTGCTCGTGGGGCGTGCCGGGGCGACCGCCGAGGTCGGCGAGCCGGCGGCGGAGGCCGGCAGGATCGGCGACGGAAAACTTCACCTCCACCTCGTACACTGTCGGCGCTCCGTTCCCTTCTCGCCCCCGTTCCCGGACTTTTCCGCCGATGGTATCCGCGCGCCGTGTCGTCGTCCTCGGGTGCCTGCTGTGCTGCGGCATCGGTGTGCTGGCCGGCTGCGGCGAGGTCCGGGCGAAGCATCCCGCCATCGGCCGGCGCGTCGGCCGGCTGCCGATCGTGTCGCTGGCCGACCCGTCGCGGCCCCCACCATCGCTCGCCGGCCGGGTCACGCTGCTCAACTTCTGGGGCACCTGGTGCCCGCCGTGCCGCCGCGAGTTGCCAGGACTCGTCCGCCTCGCCGGCCGGCTCTCCGACGAGCCCGGGTTTCAACTCGTGGCGATCTCCTGCGGCAACGGTGGCCCCGACGACCTCGAGGAGCTGTCGACGGAGACGCGCCAGTTCCTCGCCGCCGCCACGCTGTCGCTCGACGCCTGGGGCGATCCCGACGGATTCACGCGGACGACCTTCGGCACCGCCTACGGCTTCACCGCCTTCCCGACCACCTACCTGATTGGTCCCGACGCCACGATCGTCCGCGTCTGGACCGGCTACCGCCCGGCCGACGAAGCGGAGATCGCCGCTGCCGTGATCAAGCTCCTCCGCAGCCTGCCTCCCCGGGCTCCGGGCGGGGCGGCACCGGAGATGGGGCCGGTCGCGCCAGCCGGTTGAGAAACGCGGCCGCCGCCCGGGCGGGATCGGGGGCCGCGGTGATCGCCGCGGCGACGGCGACGCGCGTGATCCCCAGCGCTCCCAGGGCGTCGAGCCGGTCGAGCGTGATCCCGCCGATGGCGAACACCGGCCGCGGGCTCGAGCGCACCGCGGCGGCGAGGAACGCCGACGACGCGTGGCTCGCGAACGCCTTGGTGGCCGAGGGGTAGCAGGGGCCGACGCCGACGTAGTCGGCCCCGTCGCGCCAGGCGGCCGTGACCTCGTCGGGATCGTGCGCGGTCCGCCCCACGAGGCACCGCGGTCCGACCAACGCCCGCGCCGCGGCGACGGAAAGATCGTCGGCTCCGACGTGCACGCCGTCGGCCGCGCCCGCCGTGGCGACGTCGGCCCGGTCGTTGACGATCACCAGCGGAGCCTGGGCCCCGCCCCGCGCCGCCAGGTCGACCGCCACCGTGACGCGGCGGAGGAGCGCCGCGGTCGGGAGCCGCTTGTCGCGGATCTGCACGCATCCGACCCCGGCCCCGAACAGGTCGGCGACGAGGCGTGCAAAGGCGATCTCGTCGTCGCGCCCGTCGACGAGAACGCAGAGGTTCGCGGCAGTCAGCCGGGCCGCGGCGTCGCCGGGGAAACCTGGGGAAGGGGTCGTCATCGTTCCATATCTACCGTGCGGCCGGTCGCGATCCACAGTCCGGCCAGTCGCATGATCCCCGCTCGCTGTCCGGGGAACCCGGCCCCCGGCGACCCGGCACCGCCGTTTCCCCCGGAAAAAAACGCCCCCCCTACGGCGCCGGCGATCTGCTATGGTCCCCGCCCCCGTCGCCCGCCCCGGCTCCGCCGTGATCACCCCATGACCCTTCTCCGTCGGCTCACGCTCGTCTGGCCCGGGCTGCCGGGATTGTGGCTGCGCGGAAGCCGCTCCGGGTTGGTGCTGGCGCTGGCGCTGGCGGCCCTGCTCGACGTCGCGATCGTGGCGACGTTCGTGTGGTCGGAACTGTTCGACGCCGCGCTCGTGGTCGGCCTGTGGGCCGCCGTCGCCGCTTTCTGGGGGGTCGGCACGGCGGTCGGATGGGCGACGTTCCCGGCAGCGCTCCCGGCGGCGGGTGGCGTTGACGGCGAGGCGCTGTTCCAGGCCGCCCGCGACTCCTACCTGGCGCGCGACTGGCTGGCGGCCGAGGAGCGGTTGCGGGAACTGCTCACGCTCTCCCCGACCGATGGCGAAGCCCAGTTGTTGCTTGCCACGCTCTGGCGGCGGGCCGGCCGACCGCGCGAGGCCAGAACCGCCCTCGAGGCGCTGGCGCGAAGCGACGCGGGGAGTCGGTGGTCGGCCGAGATCGAGCGCGAACGACACCTGATCCTCGCCGCCGAAACGGCGCCCGCGGAAGTGTCCCGCCTGCCAACCAGGCAGGCCGACGCCGCTCCGGTGCGGCGGGCCGCCTGACTGGATCGGTTCGCCGGCCGCGGGAGCGGCATCCCACCGGTGCAAAACCGGCCCGCGGAGCGGGGAATGCGCGCTCTTCGAGACAGCGGCGAGCCGTTGTCCTAGAATCGCGAACAGGGACCGGTGATTGGTCCCCGGTTTGCTGGTGGATGTGGATTGGCGCGCGCCGCGGCCCGCTGCCCTCACGGTGGCGCGGGAGACACCGCGGGCGGATCCCGTGGTCGTACCGTGGTTCTAGGGGACAGAGGGGCGATTCATGTACGAACGTTTCACCGACCGTGCCCGCAAGGTGATGCAGCTGGCCAACCAGGAGGCCCAGCGCTTCAACCACGAGTACATCGGCACCGAGCACGTCCTCCTCGGCCTCATCAAGGAGGGGAGCGGCGTCGCCGCCAACGTCCTCAAGAACCTCGACATCGACCTCCGCAAGATCCGGATGGAGGTCGAGAAGCTCGTCCAGAGCGGCCCCGACATGGTCACGATGGGGAAGCTGCCCCAGACGCCGCGGGCCAAGAAGGTCATCGAGTACTCGATGGAGGAGGCGCGGAACCTCAACCACAACTACGTCGGCACCGAACACATCCTCCTCGGCCTGCTGCGCGAGCAGGAAGGTGTGGCTGCCCAGGTGCTGATGAACCTCGGCCTCAAGCTCGAGGACGTCCGCGAGGAGGTCCTCAATCTCCTCGGCCACGGAATGGAAGAAGGGGGCGAACGGGCCGGGATGGGCGGTGGTCGCCAGCCGGCGGGGGCGGGGGCGGGGAGCAGCAGCGACCCGGCCACCAAGGGGGGCAAGAGCAAGACTCCGGCCCTCGACAGCTTCGGCCGCGACCTCACCGAGCTGGCGCGGCAGGGCAAGCTCGACCCGGTCATCGGCCGTGAGAAGGAGATCGAGCGCGCCATCCAGATCCTCTGCCGCCGGACGAAGAACAACCCAGTCCTCCTCGGCGAGGCCGGCGTCGGCAAGACGGCGATCGTCGAGGGTTTCGCCCAGCGCGTCGTCGACGGCCACGTGCCGGAGCTCCTCTCCGACCGGCGGATCGTCGTCCTCGACCTGGCGATGATGGTCGCCGGGACGAAGTACCGCGGCCAGTTCGAGGAACGGATCAAGGCGGTGATGAACGAGGTCCGCCGCGCCAAGAACACGATCCTGTTCATCGACGAATTGCACACCCTCGTCGGCGCCGGTGGTGCGGAGGGGGCGATCGACGCCTCGAACGTCCTCAAGCCTGCCCTCGCCCGCGGCGAGATCCAGTGCATCGGCGCCACGACGCTCGACGAGTACCGCAAGTACATCGAGAAGGATTCGGCGCTCGATCGCCGGTTCCAGATCATCATGGTCGAGCCGGCCAGCAAGACCGAGGCCGTCGAGATCCTCAAGGGGCTCCGCGATCGCTACGAGAGCCACCACCGCGTCCAGATCACCGACGAGGCGCTGGACAGCGCCGTCGAACTCTCCAGCCGCTACATCACCGGCCGATGCCTTCCCGACAAGGCGATCGACGTCATCGACGAGGCCGGTGCCCGGGTGCGGCTCAAGGCGATGACCAAGCCGCCGGATCTCAAGGAGATCGACGACGAGGTCGAGCGCCTCAACAAGGAGAAGGAGGAGGCGGTCGCCAACCAGGACTTCGAGAAGGCGGCGGCCCTCCGCGACCAGGCCGACAAGCTCAAGAAGAAGAAGCAGTCGATGACCCGCGACTGGCGCGAGAAGTCGCGCGAGGCCGACGGCGTCGTCGACGGCGAGGTCGTGGCCGAGGTCGTCGCCAAGATGACCGGGATCCCGCTGACCCGGATGTCGACGGAAGACAGCCAGCGGCTGATGGCGATGGAGGACGAGCTCCACCGCCGGGTGATCGGCCAGGACGCCGCGATCAAGAGCGTCTCGAAAGCGGTCCGCCGCAGCCGCTCCGGGCTCAAGGACCCGAAACGGCCGACAGGCTGCTTCATCTTCGCCGGGCCGACGGGGGTCGGGAAGACGCTCCTGGCCAAGGCGCTGGCGCAGTTCATGTTCGGCGACGACGAGGCGCTGATCCAGATCGACATGAGCGAGTACATGGAGAAGCACAACGTCAGCCGGCTGATCGGCGCCCCGCCGGGCTACGTCGGCTTCGAGGAGGGGGGGCAGCTCACCGAGAAGATCCGGCGCCGTCCCTACTCGGTCGTCCTCCTCGACGAGATCGAGAAGGCGCATCCCGACGTGTTCAACATGCTGCTGCAGGTGATGGAGGAGGGGCGGCTGACCGACTCGTTCGGTCGGAACGTCGACTTCCGTAACACGATCCTGATCATGACCACCAACGCCGGTGCCGAGGCGATCAAGAACGAAGCGGCGTTCGGATTCCAGAAGCCCGACGGCGACGCCAGTTACGACAGCATGAAGGGGCGCGTCAACGAGCGGATCGAGAAGGTGTTCCGCCCAGAGTTCCTCAACCGCGTCGACGACGTGATCGTGTTCCACCATCTGAACGTCGACGACCTCAAGCGGGTGATCGACATCGAGTTGGCGAAGGTCCGCGAGCGCCTCGGCGAGCGCGGCCTGAAGCTCGAGCTCACCGACGAGGCGAAGAAGTTCCTCATCAAGAAGGGCTCCGACACCGACTTCGGCGCCCGGCCGCTGCGCCGGGCCCTCGAGAACTTCATCGAGGATCCTGTCAGCGAGGAGCTCCTCAAGGGGGAGTTTGAGGGCAAGGACACGATCCAGGTCGACTGCGTCGAGGTGGCCGGCAAGAAGCAGCTCGTGTTCAAGGGGTTGGTCACCGCCGAGCCGGTCGCCAGCGCCCCGGCGACGGGCGAGTCGGCGTAGCTCTGTTGCCATCGGCCGTCCCGGCCGGCGTGGTCCGCCGCGCCGGGGCGGACCGAGGCCCGCTTGACAGGCTTTCCCAGCTTGCCGGCCCCGCGCGTCCCTTGGAAATTCTCCACGGTCGGCTCAATCCTCCCGACCGGCAGAGCCGATGCTACCGGCACGGTCGGGTGCGCCGCGTCAGCCGCGCCGCCGTGACTTCCGGGCTGCACCATGGCGACCGATCCCACCACGCCCGTCGCGAGACTCCGCGGAGGTTTCTCCGACTGGATCGCCGACCGCGTCGCCGACCTCGGGGCGTTCATGCTCGACCGGGTCGCCGCGGTGGGGGACGTCGCGATCTTCACGTTCCGCACGCTCGCCTGGATCGTCGCCCGGCGGCAACGCCGCGACGTGCTCGTGCCGGCCTTCTACCAGATCGGCGTCCTGTCGCTACCGGTGGTGGCGCTGACCGGGCTGTTCATCGGGATGGTCCTGGCAGTGCAGAGCTACGCACAGTTCCGGGCGCTCGGCCTGCAGACACGGCTGGGCAGCGTCATCAACCTGTCGCTGGTGCGCGAACTCGGGCCGGTGCTCGCCGCGACGATGCTCGCCGGCCGGGTCGGCAGCGCGATGGCCGCCGAGCTGGGCACGATGCGCGTCACCGAACAGATCGACGCGCTGGAGAGCATGGGGGCCAACCCGGTCTATTACCTCGTCGTGCCCCGGTTCCTCGGCTGTCTGGTCCTGATCCCGACGCTGACCGTGATGGCCGATTTCATGGGGGTGCTCGGCGGCTACCTCTACTCGCACCTCGTCCTCGGTATCGACTACCACCACTACTGGAACAACTCCCGGGAGTACGTCGACGCCTTCGATTTCCTGATGGGGATCTTCAAGAGCTTCTTCTTCGGGGCCGCGATCGCGCTGGTCAGCTGCCACCACGGCTTCCATTCCGGCCACGGTGCAGAGGGAGTCGGCCGCGCGGCCACCAACGCCTTCGTCCACTCGTTCGTGCTGATCCTGATCCTCGACCTGTTCCTGGGGATGTGGCTCAACAACGTCCACGATTTCTTCCGCCCCGAAGGCCCGCGCCGCCTGTTGTGAACGCCCGCGGCGGCCGTCCCGGCCTGCCGACCTCCACCCGCCATGGCCTCCTCACCCCCCGCCACACCCGTCGATCCCGCCCTTCCGGTGCTCGCCGCCGAGCGGCTGACGGTGCACTTCGGACTCGTCACGGTGCTCCGCGACATCAGCGTGGCGATCGCCCCCGGGGAGACGCTGGTGATCCTCGGCGAGAGTGGCTGCGGCAAGACGGTGCTGCTCAAGTGCCTGATCGGGCTGATCCGCCCGAGCAGCGGCGAGGTGCGCTTCGAAGGGCGGTCGCTGGCCCGCCACAGCGAGCGCTCCCTGGCCTCCCTCCGCACGAAGTGCGGCTTCGTGTTCCAGGGGGCGGCCCTGTTCGACAGCCTGTCGATCGCCGACAACATCGCCTTCCCGCTCCG
Organism: Planctomycetota bacterium; assembly: GCA_016872555.1. Taxonomy (NCBI): domain Bacteria; kingdom Pseudomonadati; phylum Planctomycetota; species Planctomycetota bacterium. Next base: position 122,732 of record VGZO01000005.1, on the reverse strand, counting down.
CGAACACACCCGTCTGGCCGAGGCCGAGATCGCGGCGATCGTCGACCAGCTCCTCGCCGAGGTCGGGCTGCCGCCCCAGGTGCGGTCGCGGAAGCCGATGGAGCTCTCTGGCGGGATGCGGAAACGGGCCGGGCTCGCCCGGGCGCTGGCCCTCGATCCCCCGGTGGTGCTCTACGACGAGCCGACCACGGGCCTCGACCCGATCATGACCGACGTCATCGGTGAACTGATCCTCAAGGTCCGCGCCCGGGGGGGCGTGACCAGCGTGGTCGTGACCCACGACATGCACACCGCCCGCAAGGTCGCTGACCGGATCGTGATGCTCCATCCGCTCGCCCGGCTCGCCGCCGACGCTCCGCAGATCGTGTTCTCCGGCACGCCCGCCGAGCTCGACCGCAGCCGCGACCCGCGGATCCGCCAATTCATCGAGGGCCGGGCGGGGAATCGCCTCGTGGAAGCGGCTGCCGGAGGTGGGTCATGAGCGACCGCACGATGCAGTTCCGCGTCGGCGTGATGGTCCTGGCGACGGCGATCATCGCCGGGATCCTCATCGTCCTGTTCGGCGACCTTCCGGCACTGGTGCAATCGACCTACCCGCTGCGGATGAGCTTCGGCGACGCGCGCGGCGTCGCCCCCGGGACGCCGATCCGGAAGAACGGGATCCTCGTCGGCCGCGTCTCCGACGTCGCGCTCGACGAGCGTGGCGGCGTCAGCGTCGTGGCGAACATCGACTCCCACGTCCCCGTGTACCGCGACGAGGAGCCGCGGATCACCGGATCGCTCCTCGGTGACGCGGAAATCGCGCTGGTCCCGGGGCGCGTGGTGCCGCCCCGGCAGCGTCTCGCCCCGGACGAGGTCCTCGTCGGGGCCGTCGCCCGCAACCCGTTCGACGTGTTCGCGTCGCTGGAACCGAAGCTCGGCGGAGCGCTCGACTCGCTCGTCCAGGCGAGCGACTCCGTGACCAAGCTGTCGGGCAACCTCGACCGGATGTTCCTCGGCGAGGACGACCGCTTCGAGACGATCGTCCGCAAGACCGAGGCGGCGCTCGATTCGTTTTCGGTGGCGATGAACAACATCAACGCCGTCGTCGGCGACCCCGCCTCACGGGAGCGGATCGCCGACACGCTCGAGGCCCTCCCCGAGGTGATGGCCGACCTCCGCGCCACCGTCAAGGGCATCGGCACCACCGTCGAGAGCGCCGACCGCAACCTCCGCAACATCGAGGGACTCACCAAGCCGCTCGGCGACCGTGGGGCCGCGATGGTCGCCCAGATCGACCGCACGATCGGCCGGCTCGACGAGGTCCTCCAGCAGGCGTCGGGGTTCACCCGCGCGCTGACGCAATCCGACGGCACGCTGGGGCGCCTCGTCCGCGATCCCAAGGTCTACGAGGAGCTCGCGCAGGCCGCCGCCAACGTCAACCGCCTGACGCGCGAACTGCGCCCGATCGTCGACGACGTGCGGGTGTTCACCGACAAGATCGCCCGCCACCCCGAGCAGCTCGGCGTGCGCGGCGCCCTCGACCGCAAGGTGGGGGTGAAGTGATCCCCGCGCCGGTCATTTCACGACCGGCGCCGACACGTCGGGCTCGAGGACACGCAGGTACTCGGCGATGAACTCGCCGTAGCGGGCGCGGATCTCCGCGGGAAGCAGCTTGTAGCCGGGGAGCCGGCCGCGGCAGGCGGGCGCCCCGCAGCGGCACGTCGCCCCCTGATGCTCGATGACGTACTCGAACGTCTCGTAATCGATCGACAGCTCCTCGCCGGCGGCGATCGCCCGCAGCGCCCGCATCTCGATCTCGCGGACCCCGGTGCGGATGAGCAATCCGCAGTTCGGCTCGCACGAGTGGTTGCACAGCACCAGCGGCCCCTCGGGGCGGACGTGCGTGCCGACGTCGACCTGGATCGTGTCGGGGCCACGGGCGGGAACCTGCGGTCCCCAGGCCCGGAGGATCGTCTCGCCGGCGGCGATCCCACGCGAGGCCCGCAATCCGCGGCCACCGAGGCCGACGTGCACGGTCACCGGGCCGTGGCTCGCCGCCGCGGGCTCCCCCTCGGGAAGGCCGATGAGCCGGTCGAGCGAGGTGCCGGTGATCCGCGTCCCGTAGCGGCTCTCGAGCCACGTCACCGCCTGGTCGATCGTGTCGGCCTGGAGGAGGACGAGCTCCCCGGCGGTCACGTTGTCGAGCACGCCGGAAGCCGATTCGATCCAACTTCCACCGGCGACGACGAAGCTCTCGGCGTCGGGTCTGACCGCGGCGACACCGGACGCGATCAGGCGTGTGATCTCCCCCGGCGCCCGGCCACGCATGTAGGCATCCTCGTAGACGACAACCCGGTCGAAGGCGGCGGCGATGAGCTTGCCCTGCTCGACGATATCCTCGTCGCGACGGTCGCCGGCGGCGGAGTAGACGGCCGTCCGCTTGCGGTGCGGCAGCGGGCGGAGCGTCGCGATCATCAGCTCCAGCGAGTCGCGGTTGTGGCCGTAGTCGACGACGACAGTCGCACCGGCCAGTTCAACGACGTTGAATCGCCCCGGCGATCCGGCCATCCCCGCCGGAAAGGTCTCCAGCCCGAGGCGGACGATCTCCAGCGGCACGCCGAGACGCCAGGCGGCGGCCGCGGCGGCGAGGACGTTGTCGACCTGGAACCGTACCAGCCCGCGGTGCACCAGCGGCACGCGGTCGAGGTGTGCCAGCCGCGTCTCGCGGGGGCCGTCACAGAGCACGATCCAGCCGTCGCGCACCGTGGCGGCCAGGCCTCCCGCGGCGAGGTGCTCGACGAGCACCGGCGCGGACGGGTCGGCGGAGAAGTACACGACCTGCCCCTTGCACCACTGCCGCATCCCGACCACGAGCGGGTCGGCGGCGTTGAGCACGGCGGCGCCGGTGTCGCGCTTCACGGCGCAGACGATCGCCCCCTTCACCCAGGCGAGCTTCTCGGGGGTGTCGACGGCGCCGATGCCGAGATGGTCGCCACGGCCGATGTTGGTGACGACGGCGACGTCGCAGCGGTCGAACCCACAGCCCTCGCGAAGGATGCCGCCCCGCGCCGTCTCGAGGACGGCGGCGGTGACCGTCGGATTGGCGAGCACACGCCGCGCGCTCTGCGGCCCGCTGCAATCCCCGGAGTCGATCATCCGGTCGCCGATCCACACCCCTTCGGTGCAGGTGGTGCCGACCGTGGCCCCGCCGGCGGCGGCGAGGTGGGAGATCAGGCGGACGACGGTCGTCTTGCCGTTGGTGCCGGTGACCGCAGCCACCGGGATCCGGCCGTCGTCACCGGGTCCGAACAGCGTGTCGACGATCGCCGCCCCGACGTTCCGCGGCGTGCCGATCGTCGGCTCGAGGTGCATCCGCAGGCCGGGGCCGGCGTTGACCTCGATCACGGCGCCGCTCCGGCCGTCGAGCGGCCTGCCGATGTCGGCGGTGACGACGTCGATCCCCGCGATGTCGAGGCCCACCACGCGGGCGGCCTCGACCGCCCGGGCCGCGACCTCGGGATGGACCCTGTCGGTGACGTCTTCGGCGGTGCCGCCGGTGCTGAGGTTGGCGCTGTGCCGCAGCAACACCGTCCGCCCTGCCTCGGGAACGGAGGCCGGCGTCATCCCCGGCTCGGCGAGCACGGCGATGGCGACCGCGTCGATGACGATCGGGCTCAGGGAGGTGGCATGGTCGCCACTGCGCCGCGGATCCTCGTTGGCCTTGGCGACGAGCTGCTCGATCGAGCTGACCCCGTCGCCGGTGACGGTCGGCGGGTGACGGCGCGCGGCCGCGACGACCTTGCCGCCGACGACGAGGAGCCGGTGATCACCGCCGGGGATGAAGCGCTCGACGACGACATCGTCGCCGTGCGTGCGGGCGAATTCCCACGCCCGGGCGACCTCGTCGGGCGTGGTGAGATTGACCGACACCCCGCGCCCCTGGTTGCCGTAGCGCGGCTTGACGACCACGGGACCGCCGAACTCCGCCGCCACCGCCTGGGCCTCGGCGCCATCGGTCACCGGCCGGCCCTCGGGAACCGGGATCCCCGCCTCGGCCAACAGCGCCCGGGTGAGGTCCTTGTCCTGGGCGATCGACTCGGCGACCGCCGGGGTGCGGTCGGTCTCGGCGGCGATGATCCGCCGCTGCTTCGCCCCCTGACCGAGCCGCACGAGGCTTCCTTCGTTGAGCCGCCGGCAGGGGATCCCCCGGGCCAGCGCCGCATCGACGATCGAGCGCGTGCTCGGACCGAGCTGGACCTCGAGGAGCAGGCCGCGCAGCCGCTTGAGCTCCGCGGCGATGGGAAACTCCCCACCGTCGATCGCCGTCATGATCAGGCGGTGCGCCGTCTGCAGGCACTCCAGCGCGAACTTCTCCTCGACGTACTCGATGACCACCCGGTAGCAACCGCGCTGGTCGAGCTCACGGGCACGGCCGTAGCCCACCGCCGTGCCCGCGGCGGTCTGGAGTTCGAGCGTCACGTGCTCGAGCACGTGTCCCATCCAGGTGCCGGTGTCGAGCCGCTGGAAGAACCCACCGCGCTCGCCGATGTTGCAGCGGTGCTCGATCATCCCCGGCAGCCAGCGCTTCAGCTTGTCGTTGAAGCCGGGGATGACGTGCGACGGGAAATCCTCGAGGTGGCCGAGGTCGACCCACACCTCGAGGACCGGAAACGCGGCCCACTCGTTGGGGCCCCGCAACACCTTGATCTTCGTGATCTCCATGGTCGGTTCGGTGGTCGCCTCGGGGCCCGACGCCGACGCGTGCGCGGGCTGGTGGGGTGTGCCGGTCCTCTGGCCGCCGGACGCTCCGGCAGGCCTGGGTTGGGGACCTGCACGCTGGGGTGCCGACCGCGGCGGCGCGTCGCCACCGCGGACGGACGGCCGGGGCCGTCAGGAAAATGGCCGGGGGGATTGGTTGCCCGTCCTCCGCGGAAGGCCACCGCGGCCGACAGGCACCCTGATCATGGCGGCCAACAATCCCGGGCCGCGGGAGAGACACCCCTGCCGCAGACGCGCCTGGCAGTCGGGCGATGATGGATCCGGGAACCGAAGACCAACGAACCGGCCGTGAGGGCCATGGGTCGATCGATGTCCTGAACCGGGGGACCGTCCGGCACCGCCGCACGCCGCGCGGACGTGCGTTCGCTCGCGATGCCACGTTCCACCGGCACCATGAATCGAACGGCCGACCGCGCGAAAAGGATCGCTTTCCGCCCTGCCGACCCGTCGAACGCACCGCAGTTTTGCCGCGACGCACCCGACGCGGTGGAGATTTTACGACTCGCCACGGCGAAAGCGAATGACCGGCCCCGGCAATCGGCGCCGATCGAACCCCCCACCCCCCGGAGGCGTGCAGCGTCACCTGCCGACTGCACCGGTTTTTCCGGTGGAAACACCGCGATCACCCTCTCCCGGGTCCCTCCCGGCCGGCATCCGGTTGGCGGATTCCGGCACGCTGGGATACTCGACAAACGCCCTGCCGGTTCTTGCGGCCCCCGTGCCGCTCCCTTCCCTCCGTCACCATGCCGCCCACCGCTTCGTCCGCCACCCCCGTCCCCCCCCTGCCGCCCACCCTCCCCGATGCCGCCGTCCTCGGGCTCGAGCCGGGGGAAACGGTGATCGCCGCGGCGCGATTCGATCTCGACGCCGAGCTGCGCTTCACCGACGGCTGGCTGGTGTTCACCGGGCAGCGCCTGCTCGCCGACCGGCCGGCGTCGGCCGACCCGTCCGCCGTGGTGAGGACCACCCCCGGCGGCCTGACCTCCTGGCCGCTCGACGATGACTGCCAGCTGGAAATCCGGATCCGCGGCGCGGTCGGCCGGGTGGAACTGTCGCGCCGGGGAACGATCGTCGCCCGCTGGCTGTTCACGCCGGCCCGGGCGGCCGGTCTCCACGCCCTCGAAGACGCCTTCGACGAGCGGAGCCGCCGTGGGGCGCACCGCGACCGCCCCGCCGACGCGTCTCCCGTCGCCGCCGCGGCCGACGATGCGGCGCGCGGTGACGCCGACGCTTCGGGTGCCGACGACGACGACACCGCCCCGCCCCCGTCGCGCCACGGCGACGACGACCTCGCCCCGCCGAGCGGCGACGTCTCGCTGACCAACCTCGTGCGCCTGGCGTGGTTCATGCGTCCCCACGCCGGCGTCGCCCTCCTCGGGGCGCTGTTGTCGCTGGCCGCCAGCGCCGCCACGCTGGTTCCCGGTTACCTGACGATGCCGCTGGTCGACGACGTCCTCATCCCGCGGCAGGCGGGGCGCGACGTGCCGTTCGCCCAGGTGTGGTGGTACCTCGGCGGCCTGGCGATCGCCGCGGTCGTCGCCTGGCTGCTGGCGTGGGCGCAGTCGTGGACACTGGCCTGGATGAGCGAGCGGGTCGCCGCCGACCTCCGCGTCCGGACCTATTCCCACATGCAGTCGCTGTCGCTCGACTTCTTCGCCGCCCGCCGCACCGGCGACCTGATGTCGCGCGTCGGCAACGACACCGACCGGATCTGCAACTTCCTCTCGGTGAACCTCATCGACTTCTCCTCCGACGTGACGATCGTGCTGCTCACGGCGGCGGCCGTGCTGTGGATCGCCCCCGGGCTGGCACTGGTGACGCTGGCCCCGTTCCCGCTGGTCCTGTGGCTGGTGTACGCGGTCCGCGAGCGGCTGCGGCGTGGTTTCTCGCGGGCCAACGTCGCCTGGGCCGACATGACCAGCGTCCTGGCCGACGCGATCCCCGGGATCCGGGTGGTCAAGGCGTTCGCCCAGGAGCCGCGCGAGATGCAGCGCTTCCGCGACGCCAACGACCGCGTGCTGGAGGCCAACGACCGGGTCAACGTGGTGTGGAGCTTCTGCGGGCCGCTGGTCAGCCTGTTCAGCGAGACGGGGTTGCTGGTGGTCTGGGCGGCCGGCGCGTGGCTGGTGTTCTCCGGATCGGTCACCGTGGGGATGCTGACGACGTTCGTCGGCTACATCGCCCGGTTCTACGGCCGCGTCGAGAGCATGATCCGGATGGTGCCGGCGACGCAGCGCGCCGCGTCGAGCGCCGCGCGGATCTTCGAGATCCTCGATTGCCAGCCGACGGTCGCCGAGGATCCGCGGCCGGTGCCGGTCGGGCGGATCCGCGGCCGGATCGCGATCGACGGCGTGCACTTCCGCTACGGGGCCCGCGAGGTCCTCCACGGCATCGACCTGGTCATCGAGCCGGGGGAGATGATCGGCCTGGTCGGCGCGAGCGGCTCGGGAAAGACGACGCTCGCCAACCTCGTCTGCCGGTTCCACGATCCGTCGAGCGGATCGATCCGCATCGACGACGTCGACCTCCGCCGGCTGGCGATCGGCGACTACCGCCGCAACCTCGGCTGCGTGCTCCAGGAGCCGTTCCTGTTTTTCGGCACGGTGGCCGAGAACATCGCCTACGGCTGCCCAGACGCCACGCCCGAGCGGATCGTCGCCGCCGCCCGCGCCGCCGGCGCCCACGACTTCATCCTCCGGCTTCCGGCCGGCTACGACTCCCGGGTGGGAGAGCGCGGCAGCTCGCTGTCTGGCGGCGAACGGCAGCGGCTGTCGATCGCCCGGGCGTTGCTCGTCGACCCGCGGATCCTGATCCTCGACGAGGCCACGTCGGCGGTCGATGCCGAGACCGAGCGCGTGATCCAGGCGGCCGTCGACCGGCTCGTCACCGGACGGACGACGATCGCCATCGCCCACCGCCTGTCGACCCTCCGCCGCGCCGACCGGCTCGTCGTGCTCGAGGCGGGGCGGATCGTCGAGATCGGCACGCACGAGGACCTCCTCGCCCGGGCCGGGACGTACGCCCGGCTGTACCACGCCCAGACGAAGGAAGCCGAGGCGGCCGCCTGACCCGGCCGCCGCGGCGCCGGAATCCACGACGGAGCCACCCTATGCCCGACCCCGGCTGGCGCCTCGAGCGTCTCCCCCACGGCCGCGTCGACTTCCTCGCCGCCTCTGGACAGCGCCACGAAGACGTCGACGTCGTCCGCGCCTTCCCGCTGTCGCACCCCGACGGGCTGGTGGCGATCGTCGCTGCCGACGGCAGCGAATTGGCCTGGATCGAGTCGCTCGCCGCCCTCGGCGACGAACGTGCGGCCGATCTCCGCGCCGAATTGGCGGCCCGCGAATTCCTTCCGCTCATCGCCCGGATCGACGCCGTCAACGACGCCGAGCCGGCCGAATGGTCGGTCGTCACCGACCGCGGGCCGCGCCGCTTCCGTGTCGCCGGCAGCGACGATGTCAGCCGGCCAGGCGACGGCAGCGCCGTGATCACCGACACCCACGGTGTCCGCTACCGGATCCCCTCGCTGGCGGCACTCGACGCCGCCAGCCGTCGGCTGTTCGAGAAGAACCTCTGAGGCCTCGGGCGACGCCGGGCTTGGGCATCGTCGTCGCCTCCCGCGTCGGCCCCTGCGACCCCGCCGGCCCGGCGCCACGTTCCCCAGCCTGCCGCTGTCCGCGCGGCGGCACGGCAGGGGGCGGAAGCTGCGCCGGTTGCGCCGACGGTGCGGCCCGGCGGTCGGTTTTTTTCGGGAAAAATGCCGGAAAAAACTGAACAAACCGCTTGAAGGTCGCATTCGCGGGATTAGTCTCGGAGGATCGAACCAGGAGGAGATCCGATGCTTCGTGCGCGGTCCAAGTCGATCTTCAGCCGCCAGCTGATCGCCGTCGTGTGCGCCGCCCAGGTCGCGGCCAGCCCGCTGGTGATCGCCCGGGGGCAGTGCTGTGGCGAGGTCGCCACGGCCCCGGTCGTCACCCAGACCTACCGGCTGCAGTACCAGACCGTCTACGACGAGCGCCAGGTGAGCGCGTCGCTGGTCAGCTACGAAACCGTCTACGACACCCGCAGCTACACAGTCAGCCGTCCGGTCTGGGAGACGCAGACCACCCAGCGGCGCTACACCGTCCAACGCCCCGTCTGGGAGACCAGCACGCGCGAGGAACGCTACACGGTGATGAAGCCGGTCTGGGAGACGGTCGTGCAGGACCGGAGCTACGACCAGGTGCGCGACGTCGTCGAGACGAGCACGCGCGAGGAACGCTTCACCGTCATGAAGCCGGTCACCGAGACCGTGATGCAGCAGCAGGTCAGCGTCGTCCGCAAGCCGGTCGCCGAGACCGTCATGCAGCAGCAGGTCAGCATCGTCCGCAAGCCGGTCGCCGAGACCGTCATGCAGCAGCAGGTGAGTGTCGTCCGCAAGCCGGTCTACGAGACCGCCGAGCGCGAGGAGGCCTACACGGTCGCCGAGCCGATGACGACGATGCGCACCGCCTACGCCGACCAGGGCGGCTACGTCGACCAGGTGACGCCGATGGTCGCCCCCGGCACGACGCAGCTCTCGTGGGTACCGGGGGGTTGGGCGGTGAATCCGTGGAACGGCTTGGCGACGTGGCAGCGCGGCGGCTACGGCTGGACGATGACGCCCGGCGTGGTCGTCAACCAGGTCAACCGCGTCTACCAGCCCAACATGGTCGCGGTCCAGGTTCCGGAGACGACGGTCGTCAACCGCGTGGTCAACCGCAAGGTTCCCGTCCAGACGATGCGCTACGTCGACGAGCAGGTCGTCCAGCAGGTCCCCGTCCAGACGATGCGCTACGTCGACGAGCAGGTCGTCCAGCAGGTTCCCGTCCAGACGATGCGCTACGTCGACGAGCAGGTCGTCCAGCAGGTCCCCGTCCAGACCACGCGGATGGTCGCCGAGGAGCAGGTTCGTCAGGTTCCCGTCCAGACCGTCCGCAAGGTGGTCGAGCGGATCGAGAACAAGGTCCCTATCCAGGTCTGCCGGATGGTCGCCGAGGAGCAGGTCCGTCAGGTGCCTGTCCAGTCCTGCAAGTTCGTCACCGAGGAGAAGGTCGAACCGGTGACCGTCCAGGTCCTCAAATACGTCGCCGAGCAGAAGACCGTCCAGGTGCCGCGCGTCGTCGAGAAGCGCACACCCTACACCTACACCGTGCGGACGCCGCGGACGGTGGTCCTGAGGATCCCGCTCGATCCGTGCGGCAATCCCCTCCCCACCGCCAGCGCCGCCCCGCTCGTGCCAGCGGTCACGTCGGCCCCGGCGGTCGTGCCGGCGGCGACGTTCTCACCGTCGACGTCGGCCGTCGTCCCGGCGAGCCCCCGGCCGGCCGAGACGGGCAGCGCCGCGGCGGCCCGGCCGACCACGGCGCCTCCGGCGCTGTCGGCGGCCGAGGCCGAGAGTGCGACCCGCACGTTTTCCAGCGGGTCGACCGGCGCCAGCCCGCCGGTGGAGAACGGTTGGACCGGTTCGGCGCTGCCGCACGTCGACCCCACCGACGCCGCCGCCACGGGCAGTGAAGCGACCGGCACGATCCGGTTCGAGAAGCCGGTCGAGCCCGCGACCACTCCCGATCCGACGTCCGGCAATCCCGCGGCGACCGCGCCGAAGACCGTCACTCCGCCGGCGCCGAGCCAGGGCGCCATCCGTCCCGTTCCGGCCACGATCGCGGTCGAGACGATTCCCGCCCCCTTGCCGGCGGCATCGGGGCGCGCCGAGCGGACCGGGCCGGTGATCATCAAGCCGATGGTTCCCGTGCGCGGCGCCACCCCGCCCGCCCTGCCGGCTGCCGGCTCTGCACCGGCGGCAAGCGCCGGCCCGACGACCTGACCGGTCGCGCGGGCAGCGCGGCCGGGTTTCGGATCACCTCCCTGCCGGGTGGTGTCGGTCCACGCGGTCGCGGTCACGGCATCCAACCGACGCGCGCCGATCCTTGTCGCCGTCCCTGGCAGGGGGTAGCTTCTCCGCGGTCGTGCCACCACCGGAGCCAGCGACCGTGACGAAGCACACGCGCATCAAGGTCAAGGGCCCCGTCGTCGATCTCGACGGCGACGAGATGACGCGGATCATCTGGCGGTTCATCAAGGACCAGCTGATCCTCCCTTACCTCGACCTCGATCTCCGCGAGTTCGATCTCTCGATCCAGAATCGCGACGCCACCGGCGACCAGGTGACGATCGACGCAACGCACGCGATCCTCGGGTGCGGCGTGGGGGTGAAGTGCGCCACGATCACCCCCGACGAGGCGCGGGTCAAGGAGTTCGCGCTGAAGTCGATGTGGAAGAGCCCCAACGGCACGATCCGCAACATCCTCGGCGGCGTGATCTTCCGCGAGCCGATCATCATCGACAACATCCCCCGGCTCGTCCCCGGCTGGACCAAGCCGATCGTCGTCGGCCGCCACGCCTTCGGCGATCAATACCGCGCGACCGACGCGCGGATCCCCGGACCGGGCACGCTGACGCTCACCTTCACACCGGCCGACGGCGGCGCGCCGATGGAGATGAAGGTCTACCAGTTCCCCTCGGCCGGGGTCGCGATGGCGATGTTCAACCTCGACGACTCGATCCGCGACTTCGCCCGGGCCAGCTTCCGCTACGGCCTGGCACGCGGGTTTCCGGTCTACCTGTCGACGAAGAACACGATCCTCAAGGCGTACGACGGCCGCTTCAAGGACATCTTCCAGGAGGTCTTCGACGCCGAGTTCAAGGCCGAGTTCGCCGCCCGTGGCCTGACCTACGAACACCGCCTGATCGACGACATGGTGGCCAGCGCCCTGAAGTGGGACGGCGGCTACGTCTGGGCCTGCAAGAACTACGACGGCGACGTGCAGAGCGACGTCGTCGCCCAGGGATTCGGCTCGCTCGGGCTGATGACCAGCGTCCTGATGACACCCGACGGCAAGGTGGTCGAGGCCGAGGCGGCCCACGGCACGGTGACGCGGCATTTCCGCCAGCACCAGCAGGGCAAGCCGACCTCGACCAATCCGATCGCCTCGATCTTCGCCTGGACGCGCGGCCTGGCCCACCGCGGCCGGCTCGACGGCACGCCCGCGGTGGTGCACTTCGCGGAGACGCTCGAGCGCGTCTGCGTCGCGACCGTCGAGTCGGGGAAGATGACCAAGGATCTGGCGGTGCTGATCGGCCCCGATCAGCCGTATCTCGAGACCCGGGCGTTCCTCGCTGCGATCGACGACAATCTCCGCCGTGCGATGAACGCCTGAAGGAGGCCCGCCATGACGCTCCGGACCGCGCTGGTTTTCGTCGCCCTCCTCACCCCCGCCGGCGCCGCGGCGGCCGAACGGCTGGCCGCGCTGATCGTCGACGGCCAGAACAACCATGCCAACTGGCCGCGGACGACACGGATGATGCGGCGCTACCTCGAGGACAGCGGCCGGTTCCGCGTCGACGTCGCGACGCATGCCCCGCAGGGGGAGGATCCGGCATTCCAGCCACGGCTCTCCGACTACGCCGTCGTGATCAGCAATTTCGGCCATGGAGCCGCGCCGTGGCCGGGCGCGACGCGTGCCGCGTTCGAGCAGTTCGTCCGTGGCGGCGGCGGCTTCGTCGTCGTCCATGCCGCCGACAACTCGTTTCCCGACTGGCCGGCCTACAACGAGATGATCGGGCTCGGCGGCTGGGGCGGCCGCAACGAGGCGAGCGGCCCCTACGTCTACTACACCGACGACGGCCGGCTCGTCCGCGACGACAGCCCGGGGCCCGGGGGCAGCCACGGGCCGCAGGCTCCGTTCGCGGTCATCGTCCGCGACCGTGACCATCCGATCACCCGCGGCATGCCGGCGACCTGGATGCACGCCAAGGACGAACTCTACGACCGGCTCCGTGGCCCGGCCGCCGCCCTCGACGTGCTGGCGACGGCCTGGTCCCCGCAGACCAAGCGTCACGAGCCGATGCTGATGACGATCCGCTACGGCCAGGGGCGGGTGTTCCACACGCCGATGGGCCACGGCGACGATTCCCAGGAGTGCGTCGGCTTCATCACGACCCTCGTCCGCGGCACCGAGTGGGCGGCGACCGGGGCCGTGACCGCCCCGCTCCCCGACGATTTCCCCTCCGCCGACCAATCCCGGAGCCGCCCGTTCACCCCGTGAACGGCGGCCGATCCGCACGGGACCCGCGCATGGCAGGCGACGCGAGCGATCGGCGCCGAGCGATCCCCGGAGCCGCGGGCCCCGGGATCGACGATTCGCTGTTCGCGCGGCAGCAGCGCGGCGAGCGGCAGTTCCACACCGCCGCCCTGGTCGCCGACCTGCTCGGGATCTCTCCGGCAGCGCTGGCCCACTGGGTCCGTCGCGGCCTGCTCCGGCCGGTGACGCACGAGGCGGGGGTGGCTTGGTTCGACTATCCGCAGATCGTCGCGGCACGCCACCTCGCCACGTTCCTCGCCGCGGGCCTGTCGCTGCGCGAGATCGACGCGGCGCTCGCCGGCTTCGCCGCCGACGGCGCCGAACTGCCGCTCGACCGGCTCGTCCTCGACGGCCGGCGGATCCGCCTCCGCCGGCATGGCCGACTCGTCGGCCCGGGGGGGCAGCTCGATCTGCCGTTCGGCGCGACGGCGATCGACGAAGACGACGCTCCGGTGATCCCCTGGCCGGCATCACGCCTCCGCAGCGAACCGACCGACGACGATCCGCCGGCGGACGACGGCGAGGGGCTCGACGACCTGCTGGCGCTGGCCGCCGATCTCGAGGCCGGTGGGGAGGCCCACGAGGCTGCCGACGTCCTCCGCGCCGTGCTCCAGGCGACGGGCCCGAGCGCCGAGACGGCGTTCGCCCTGGCCGAGTTGCTGTTCCGCTCCGGCGACCTCGCCGCCGCGCGCGAGCGCTACTACGCGACGATCGAGATCGATCCCGACCACCTCGCGGCGCGCACCGGGCTGGGGAGGGTGCTGGCGGCGCTCGGCCAACCGCAGGTCGCCCTCGCGGCGCTCGAGGGGGTGATGTCCCGCGCGCCCGCCTATCCCGACGCCCACTTCCACGCCGCCGGCGTGCTCCGCGCGCTCGGGCGCGACGCCGAGGCGCGGCGCCGGCTGCGGACGTTCGTCGATCTCGCACCGGCCGGACCGTGGACCGCCGTCGCGCGGCGCTGGCTCGACGAGGCCGCTCCGGCCGGCGACGACGATCCCGGCGCGGGGCGGAACTGAACCGCTCCCGCGGCGGTCACCGGCGTCGGTTCACCACGGCCCCCGGACCGGATGGACACCGAATTGCACGGTGTCGCTGGGCCACATCGGCGTCGGGTACAGACCGCCGCCGTTCCCCGGCACCGCCCCCGGCCCCGGATAGGAACGCCGGAACTGGTGATACAGCGGCACGACGCGGTGGCTGGGAACGCCCCACGCGTACTCGGCGGTGAACTCCGCCGTCGGCGGCACGACCAGCGCCATCGGCCGACCGATCGACGGGTCGTACCAGACGCTGTGCCACGCCTTGTTGCGGCTGCGGAGGAAGTAGCGGTGGGCGATGGCGCTGTCGCCCGCCTCCGCAGCGCTCGGGGCGGCGACCGCACCGAGCGCGAGCAGTGCCAGCGCGAGCAGCGCCCGGGCAGGACGGACCGGGAGGGACTTCATCGGGGGAATCCTCGAAGGGAACGCGGGGCGGGGCTCACCACCAGTGGCCGTGGGCGACCGTCCGCAGGCCGGTGGCGCCGGCAGGGCGGACGTACTTGCGGCGGTGTTTGTAGAGGAACTCGTGCGGCATGAACGGCGGGTACGTGTACCAGGTGTGGCCGACGTGCGGCGGCACGGGGCGCGGGGCGACGTAGAGCTGCGCGCCGAATCCGGGGGCGGATCCGGCCGGCACCGGCGGCACCCAGTAGTTGTGAAAGACGTCGGGCGTCGGGGCGTCGACGCCCCAGTTGATCGGCGCGGCGGTGGCGACGGCCATCGTCGCCAGTTCCAGCGCCACCGCCGCGAGGATCCACCGGCCCGTCCGCGTCGACGTTGTCATCGTCGCACCTCCGCTGTGCTGTCCGTGGCGGCGGCCGTCCATGGCCGCCGGAGTCCGTCGTCCACGGGAGGCCCGCCTCCCGTCACCGCCCGCCGCATCCCACGGCGGACCGGCCGTGCCTTCCCGCGCCGCGCTCCTCCGTGAGCCATCGGCTGCGGGACAGCCCGACGGGCCGGCCGGATCCCTCCATGGAATTCGGTCCCGACCCGCCCCGGAGAGGCACCGCGCTGTCGCGCCGCACCGTCCGGACAAGAGGAAGGTTCGGCAACCGTGGCAGGGCCGGTTGATCCGGCAGGCCGCGGCGCCAAACCGGCTACGTCCCGGGCACATCCGGCATGAACGGCACCACCCCACCCCTCCCGCCGCACGGTCACCGCGACCGGTATACTTCGCCCCGCTTGCCAGCCCCCGCCCCGCAGACGAGAGTCGGGGGAAAGCCCGGCCGGGTCGCCGGCGCGCCCCGCCCGCACAGCATTCCGATGGCCACTCCCGCGAAGAAAACGGCACCCGTCCCCCGCCCGGCCGTCGCGCTGGCGGAGGGGACGTCGCCTCCCGCGCCTGCGCCGACGAAGCGGCGGGCCACCGCCCAGGCCCTCGCCGCCGGGCAGCGCGACATCTCGGTGAGCGAGTTCTTCGCCAAGAACCGCCACCTCCTCGGGTTCGACTCGCCGCGCAAGGCGCTGCTCACGAGCGTCAAGGAGGCGGTCGACAACGCCCTCGATGCCTGCGAGGAGGCGGGCATCCTCCCGGAGATCTGGGTCCGGATCGAAGCGGTCGGCGAGGGGGTGAGCCGCTACCGGATGGCGGTCCAGGACAACGGGCCTGGAATCGTCTCCAAACAGATCCCGCTGATCTTCGGCAAGCTCCTCTACGGGTCCAAGTTCCACCGCCTGCGGATGAGCCGCGGTCAGCAGGGGATCGGGATCTCGGCCGCCGGGATGTACGGCGTGCTCACCACCGGCAAGCCGGTGAAGATCATCTCCAAGACCGCCGCCAAGGAGCCGGCCCACTACACCGAGCTGCGCATCGACACCAAGACCAACCAGCCGGAGATCCTCAACGGCAAGGGGGCGGGCGTCGACATCCCGCCGGGCAAGGCCGGCGACGAACTGATGCGCAAGCACACCATCGAGTGGGTCGCGGCCAACGACCGCGGCGACGCGCTGGAGCACGGCACGCGCGTCACGATCGAGATGGAGGCGAAGTACCACCGCGGCCGGGGCAGCGTCGAGGAGTATCTCCAGCAAACGGCGATCTCCAACCCACACGCCCGGATCCACTTCCAACCTCCCGAGGGGGAGGAAGTGCTGCTCGAGCGATCGAGCCACGAGCTCCCGCCGGAACCGAAGGAGATCAAGCCCCATCCCTACGGCGTCGAGCTCGGCCGGCTGGTGACGCTCCTCCAGCAGCAGCCCAAGGCCACGCTGTCGCAGTTCCTCACCCAGTCGTTCTCGCGCGTCTCGCCGGGGATCGCCCGCAAGCTCTGTGAGGCGGCGAAGCTCTCGCCGCGGGCCACCGGCGCCAAGCTCGGCCGCGGCGAGGCCGACGCCCTCTACAAGGCGATCCAGGAAACGCGGATCCCGCCGCCGGCGACCGACTGCGTGGTGCCGATCGGCGAGCAGCGCCTCCTCGCCGGGCTCCGCCAGGTCGTGCCCGGGGAGTTCTTCACCGCCGCCACGCGCCCCCCCGGCGTGTACCGCGGCAACCCGTTCGTGATCGAGGCCGCGCTCGCCTACGGCGGCGGCCCGGGGGCGCAGAAGGTGTCGCTCGAGGCGCTGGTCGAGCTGGCCGGCCAGTCCGACGCGCGGAGCCTGCGGCAATTCCTCACCACGACGTTCGCCGGGCTGGGCGCCGAGGCCGCCGACGCGATCCTCGACGAGGCGAAGCTCGCTCCCCGGCAGTCGCCGTCGAAGCTCAAGAAGGCGGCGCTCGAGGCCCTCCACGGCGCCATGCAGCACGTCAACGCCGAGGACGGCCAGACGATGACCGTCCTCCGCTACGCCAACCGCGTGCCGCTCCAATTCCAGCACGGCGCCTGTGCCGTGACGCAGACGATCCTGTCCACCAATTGGCGCGCCTACGGCCTGTCCCAGTCACGCAATTCGCTCCCCGCCGGCCCGGTCACCGTGATGGTCCACGTGGCGAGCGTCTGGGTGCCGTTCACGAGCGAGTCGAAGGAGGCGATCGCCTCGTACCCAGAGATCCTCAAGGAGATCCGCCTCGCGCTCCAGGCGGTGGGGCGGAAGCTCGGCATGTACCTCCGCCGCCGCCAGCGCGTCGCCCAGGAGGGGCAGCGGCGGAGCATCTTCCTCCGCTACCTCGGCGAGGTCGCCAGCGCCGTCAGCGTGATCAACGGCACCGACCGGGCCCGGCTCTACGAAGACCTGCTCGCGGTCGCGAAGCGGAAGACGGCCGAGGCCGACGTCAAGCTCGACGACCGCGGCCGCCCGGTGGCCGAGGAGGAAGACCTCGACTTCGGCGACAACTGCATCATCGTCGCCCAGGGTGAGGTCGGGCTGACCCCGGCGGCGGCCGACGCCGTCGACGACGAGATCTCGGCCGGGCGGGCGACACCGCGGCAGGAAGGAAAGCTCCCGGCCAAGGGGAGGGGAAAGACTCGTCGCCACTCCGCCGCTGGCGACGATCCCGTGGCCGCCGACTCACGTCCCTCTCGGCCTGATCCTCGGGCGGCCGCGGAAACCCGCGGGAAGGCGAAGCGCCCGAGTCGCTGACGCGCGCCGGAGGAACCGGTGCCTGTCCACCGAAACCCTCGCTCCCGGCAAGCCCATCGGGAACGGTGCGTGTGCCACGTGGTACGATATCGTCGTTTCCACTGTCTGCAGACTTCACTCCCGGGCGGCCGCAGCGTGCCGGCTCGCGGCAGGATGGAGCTCGTCCAACGGCGGGATGTTCACCGGCAACTGGCCTATCGATGCGCGTCGCCTTGATCCAGGACGGAGCCCGCGGGCATTACGGGTTGGCGATCGCGCTACGACGGGCCGGCATCCTCGAATCGGTGTACACCGACTTCTACGCCACCCCGGCGACGGTGCATTCCGCCGTCGCCGCCGGTGTTTCCCGGATGGCACCTGCCGTCGGCAAGCGGATGAGCGAGCGTTACGCGCCGCAGCTGCAGGATGTCACGATCCGGCAAAGCCTGCCGCTCGCCGCCTCCCTCCAGGTCGGCTCCCGGTTCATCCATCCGGTGTCGGCATACTACCGCTGGGCATCGCAGCGAGTGGGCCGGTGGGTGCGCCGCGTCGGCCTCGGCAACGCGGACGTCGTGGTCGGATTCGTCCGCAACATCGACCCCGACCTGTGTCGCTGGTGCCGCGACCGCGGTCTCACCGTGATCGGCGACCAGATGATCGCTCCGGCAGCGACCGAGCGGGCCGAGATGCGGATCCAGCAGCAGCGCTGGCCCGGCTGGCAGGCGGGTGGCACCGAGAACGACGATTTCTTCAGTGCCATCGACGAGGTGGAACGGTCGACGTGGCAGAACGTCGATCATGTCGTCGCGCCGTCGCGCTACGTGAAGGACGAAATGGTGCGGCACGGCGTGTCCGCCGACCTCGTGTCCGTCGTCAATTACGCGGTCGGCGAACAATACACACCCCAAGACCGCAGCGCGGATCGCGACGTCATCACCGTCGGATTCATGGGGACGGTCGGCCTCCGCAAGGGGATTCCGTATTTCGCCGAGGTCGCGAAGCGACTCGCGCGACCGGGCCGTGTCCGGTTCGTCGCGGTCGGGCCGATCGAACTGACCGAACACGGCCGGCGCGAAGCCGGGGCAAGCGTCGAGCTGGTGGGCAAGGTGCCGCGGTCGGAGGGCGTCGAGTGGTTACGACGCTTCGACATCTTCTTTTTCCCGACGACCTGCGAGGGATCGGCCTACGTCCTCATGGAGGCGATGGCGACCGGCCTGCCGATCGTGACCTCGCCGAACAGCGGCACCGTCGCCCGCGAAGGCGAGGAAGCGTTCATCGCCCCGTACGACGCGATCGACACGCACGTCGCGCTGCTCGAGCGGCTCATCGCCGACCGTGATCTGCGCCTCGAGATGGGGCGATCCGCCGCGCGGTCGTACCGTCAATTCGACCTCGAGGCCTACAGCAGTCGGCTCGCCGACGTGATTGGCAGGACGGCGCGGGATCGCGGCTGACCGGCCACGACCGAGCTCACTCGCGCCGCGGACCCTCCGCCGCTCCCTCACGCCGCAGCGCCTGCTCGATCCGCTCGAGCCGCTCCTCGAACGCGGCCAAGCGCCGCTTGGTGTCTTCGGCACGCTCGCGCTGCTCGCCGACGGCCCGGCGCGTCTCCTCGAGGACGCGGCGGACCTCCTCGAAGCGCTCGCCGACCGCCCGTTCCATCTCCTCTCTGACCCCGCGGATCCCCTGGCCGGCCTTCTGGGAATGGGCCTCGAAGCGCTCGGTGAGCATCCGCTCGAGCTGCTCCTTCAAGTCGCGGACATGCGCTGCGGGGTCACCGTGGTCCTCCGGCTTGTCCGACGCCTTCAGCGTCCGGGCCTCGAACCGAAACACCTGCGGCGCGACGGCAACCGGCTGACCGGGCACGGCCGGGACGGCAATCGCCACACCAGGCGGCGGCGGCGCGACCGGCACCGGAGGCACGACAGCCTGCGGGGGCGCGACGGGGGCCATCGGCGGCGCCGGGGGCTGCGGTCCCGGCTGCTGTGCCATCGGCAGATGGGGAGCGTGCGGACCATGGCTCTGGTGACCGGGCCCCTGCGGACCTGGCCCCTGGGGACCAAGACCAGGCTGATGCGGGCCCTGATGCATCGGCCCCTGCTGGAACTGTCCTGGACGCATCATCTGACCAGGACCGCCGAAGCGCGGCCCCGGCTGCATGCCGGGCCGGGCGGGCGGCCCCATCGGGCGCGGCCCGCTGCCCTGACGAGCGCCACCCGATCGCGCCCCCTCCGCCATCCGCCGCTCGATCTGCTCGAGGCGCTGCATGATCGTGTCGAGCCGGCGGTCGATCTCCTGCCGCGCGCTCGGCTGCTCGCCATCGGGGCGGCGCGGCGGAACGGGAGCGTCGCGCCGTGGGCCGCTATCGCGCTCGCCTCCGCGCGGTTCGAAGGCCGGGTCCTCGGGTGGCCGCCGATCGCGCTGTGCGAGCATGTCGGTGGCGTCGCGCCACCGGTCGACCGCCTCGGCCACGGTCTCGCGGGTATCGACCGGCGTCGCTCCGGCGCTGCCGGCCAGGCAGGATCCGACGACCAGTCCCAATGACACCTCGCCGATGATCATGCGTCGCATCGTGATGCTCCTCTGTCGGATACCCGGATCGCGTTCCGGTAACGCCCGACAGTATCGCGGGGGGGTTCGGGGATTTCCAATGGATCGGGAGATGGATCAGCCATTGGGAAACCCCTGCCAGATCCATTGCCGCGAGGAAGACGCCTCTGCTCGGGCTCTGCAGAGGGGCCGCCCCCCGCGCCTCTGCCCTCGCATCGACCCGCACGACATTGCGACGGGCCGATGCGAGGGCGACGGCGGAGGGGCTCCGCGGGTCCTCGATAGAAGAAGGCGGGGACGGGCGTTGCTCGGGAGCTCGCCGCCCCTTACCGGGTCGAACGTATCGTAGGGGTGACTGCCGCCCGACACGGACGGGGCGGGTTCCGCGCTCCGCGTCGGTCGTCCGCGCCCTTCGTCACAGCCTCATGAACGCTCCGGCACCGGGAACACCGCTCGATCCGGCGCTCGTCGACCACGGGGGCGGCCGGCGCCTCGATCGGCTCGGCGGCATCCTCGTCGACCGACCCTGCGCCGCCGCGCTCGGGGCCCCGGCCGATCCCGCCGCCTGGGCACAGGCGACGGTCCGTCATGTCACGCCATCTGGGGCTGCGCCATCTGGATCACCTGAGGCCAGTCCATCTGGGTTTTCCGGCGCCGCGGCACTCGGCGCCGGGCTTCCTCGCGTCACGCCCTCCCGCGTTCCTCCACCCCGCGCCACACCGTCTGGCCCTGGCGCGGAGTGGGCGATCAGCGGCGGCGTCCCCGAGCCCTGGTCGGTGGTGCTCCCGATCGGACCTGCCACGATCACACTCGCGGTGCGGCCCGCGCCCTCCGGGCAGATCGGCCTGTTTCTCGAGCAGCTCCCGCAGTGGCGCTGGCTGGCACAGCGCGTCGGGATGGGGCAGCGGGTGCTGTCGCTGTTTTCCCATTCCGGTGCCGCGTCGCTGGCGGCAGCCGCGGCAGGCGCCGCCGTCGTGAGTGTCGATGCGTCGCGGCCGGCCACGGCACTGGCGCGTGGCAACGCCGCGCTGTCGGGCCTCGCCGACCGGCCGATCGCCTGGATCGAGGACGACGCCCGGAAGGTCGTCGGCCGGCTCGGGCGGCGCGGCGAGCGCTTCGACGCGGTCGTCCTCGATCCGCCGTCGTGGGGCCATGGTACGCGCGGCGAGGCGTTTGCCATCGACCGCGACCTCGAGCCACTCCTCGACGACGTCGCCCGGCTCCTCTCCGCCGACGGGCCGGGCACGTTCCTGGTCACCTGCCATTCGCCGCGCTGGCCCGCCGACCGACTGCGCCACGTCGTCGAGGGAACGCTGGCCCGTGCCGGCAGGCCGGGCGCGCGGATCGAAGCGGATTCACTCGTGCTCGACGCCGAGTCGGGCCGCCGGCTCGCGCTCGGGGTATTCGCCCGCGCGGGTGGCGCGGCACACTCTCGCTAGCCCTCGCTTGGATCCGCGATGCCCTCCGAGCCGATCACCAGCGCTTCCAATCCCCGGATCCTCGCCGCCGCCCGGCTCCGCGATGGCCGGCAGCGGCGCGACACCGGCCTGTCGCTCGTCGACGGCCAGCGGGAGATCGCCCGGGCGGCGGCGGCCGGCGTCGAGATCGTCGAGGTGTTCATCGATCCGGCGGCGTTCGCGACACCACCCGCTTGGCTCGCGCGGCTCGAAGCGGGCGGCACGCGCGTCACTCCGGCCCACGGCGCCGCCTTCGCCAAGGTCGCGTTTGGCGACCGCAACGAGGGATGCGTCGCCGTCGTCCGTTTCTCCGGCCGCACGCTCGACGAAACGCCGCTGCCCGCCGATCGCCCGGTGCTCGTGGTCGAGGGGGTTGAAAAACCGGGCAACCTCGGCGCCATCCTCCGCACCGCCGACGCCGCGGGGCTCGGCGGCGTGATCGCCTGTGGCGGCGGGACCGATCCGGCCAATCCCGCGACGATCCGCGCGAGTCTCGGCACGGTGTTTTCCGTGCCGTTGGCGACCGCGACGACCGCCGCCGCGATCGGGTGGTGCGCGGCCCACGGCCGCCGCGTCGTCGCAGCCACTCCCACTGGCGCCGCGCTCTGGCACGCCGCCGACCTCACCGGCCCGGTGGCGCTGCTCCTCGGGAGCGAGGCCCACGGGATCGATCCGGCCTGGGCCGCCGCCGCCGCCGCGGGACGGCTGACGCTCGACACCGTCCGCCTCCCGATGCACGGCGCCGCCGATAGCCTCAATGTCGCCGCCACCGCCGCCGTGCTGGCATACGAGGCGCTGCGCCAGGAAACTATCCGCCCCCGCCGAGCCTCCGAGGACCGCTCCCGATGACATCCCCTGCCGCCGATCCGTTCACCGCGCTAGCCGACACGGCGACGCGCGAGGGAGTCGCCGCGGCGTTCGCGGAGCTGTGCGCATCGCTCGCCACCCGGCGCCGCTGGCACGCGCTGTTCGATGCCCGGCTGCTCGAGGCGCGCCAGCGCCTCGGGCTGCCGCTCGCCGGTGATCTCTCGGCCACCCCGCAGGACGCGCGCGACGCCCTCGAGGCCGCGTCGCTGACCGCCTGCCGCGAGGCGGGCTGGCCGCTGCTCGACGAGGGGCGGGTGGCGGCCGGCTGGATGTATCTCCGCGCCGCGGCGGAGCCGACGGATGTCGCCGCGGCGCTGGCGAAGGTCGCTGACCGCCTCGACGCGCCTCGCGAGGGGGATGATCCTGCGGCCGACGAATCGCTCCAGGAGCTGATCCACGTCGCGCTGTGGGAGGGGGTCGATCCGGCGCTCGGCCTGCGGATCCTCCTCGCCCGCTCGGGCACCTGCAACACGATCACCGCCTACGAGCAGGCCGTGTCGCGCCTCCCCGCGGACCGGCAGGAGCCGGCGGCCCGGCTCCTCGTCGAGCACCTCCACCGCCACGTGGCCGAGTCACTGGCGGGCGATCTGGCGCGGCGCGGCCTCCGCGGCGACGAGCGCGTGCCGGAGGGGGAAGCGCCGATCGCGGCGCTCGTGGCCACCGCCGACGGCCTTGCCGACGGTTCGATCCACGTCGACGTCTCCCACCTCCAGTCGGTGCTGCGGATCGCGCGGGTCTGCACCGACAGGCCGTCGCTCGCGCGCGCCTGGGATCTGGCCGGCTATGCCTGCCGGCTGCCGAGCGAGGTCGTGTATCCGGGTGAGCCGCCGTTCGAGCAGGTCGGGCCGGCGTCGCGCGCCTTCTTCGGCGCCCAGCTCGGCCACGACGTCGACGGCGCGGTCGCGCTGTTTCGCAAGGCGGCGATCGAGGCGAAGGTGGCCGAGTCGGGCACGCTGCCGGCCGACGTCCTGGTGCTGCTGCTGTATCGCCTCGGCCGCGCCACCGAGGCGCTCCACGCGGCGCTCGACCGTCCGGCCGACGACGGGATGCCCAGCGCCCTGTCGGCGACCGGCATGCTGCCGTCGCTCGTCGAGCTCGCCACCACGGCCGGCGACCACGAAGCCCTCCGCGCGGCCTGCCGGCGGCACGGCGACGAGATCACGTTCATGGCGAGCCTCGCGGCCGAGCGCGCCGCGGCAGCGCGGTAGCAGCCGAAGGGCAGCGCGATCGGCCGCGGGATGCGGCCGACGGCGACCCGGGAAACCCTCCACGGCTCCCGCCGTCACCCGGATGGACCGGATCGAGCGGGTGGACGCGGCCCGATTCGACGAGGATCGGGCGAAGGGGCGATCGTGGGGCGTCATCCACGGGCCGAATCTGATCCGACTGGTCAACGGCCGTGGCAAGGCCGGCGATAGGCCCGGTCGCCACATGGCCATGCGAAGCCTGCGCACCCGAATGCGTGCGCCGCCTCAGCGGATCCAGTTGGCCGGGCAGAGCCAGCCGAGCTTCGCCAGGCAGCCGCCGAGGCAGCCACCCAGGGGGCCGGTCGTGCAGTTTGAGCACGGATCGGGAGTGATGTAGCCCTGCGTTTCCGGCGGCATGAAGCCGCGGCCCGGGGGAAGCTGCCAGGGGGCAAGCAGGTCGGGCCCCTGGCGGGCGCCGTTGCAGCCGAACCAGCGGTTGCAGGCGTCGCAGGGATCGGGAGGACAGGGCTCGTCGTGGCAGGGCCACCAGTACCGCGGCCCGCAGCCGGTGTCGCCGCAGGGAGGCTCCATGCCCCACGCCGACGGCTTGCAGGGGCGCGGCGGCCGGCAGGTGGCGCAGAAGTCACCGGCCAACGCCGTGAGCGCCGAAAGGACCATCACCGTCGCCGTGATCAGGAGTGTCGCGCGTCGCATGGCCGGAGGTATCGGCAGCCGGCGCCGTCGGGATTCGCTGAAAAAGCCACACGTCGCGCGGGACACGCCGGCCCGACGGGCACGACGATTGCCAGCACAGCGCAACTTGCCCGGCCTGCCGCGCTCAGGCTTCGAGCGGCGGATCGGCGAGCGTGCGTTCGAAGAGGCGCACGTATTCGCGGGCGCTCGAGGCCCACGACCAGTCGAGTCCCATCACCTGCTGCACGAGCCGGCCCCAGAGGTCGCGGTCGGCATGGGCGTCGAGCCCGCGGAGAACGGCCTGCTCGAGCTCCGAGCCGTCGACCGACTGGAACACGAAGCCGCTGGCCGTGCCCGACCGGACCGTGTCGGGGGACACGTCGACGACGGTGTCGACCAGGCCCCCGGTGGCCCGGACCACCGGGAGCGTGCCGTAGCGGTGGGCGTAGAGCTGCGTCAGGCCGCATGGCTCGTAGAGGCTCGGCACGAGAAACAGGTCGGCCGCCGCCTGCACGAGGTGCGCGAGCCCCTCGTCGAACCCGACGACGACGTCGATCGCGTCGGGATGGACGGCGGCGGCGTGGCTCAACTCCCCTTCCCAGTGCTCGTCGCCGGCGCCGAGGACCACGAACCGCACCCGGCCGCTCCCGCCGAGACGGTGGAGGAGATCGACGACCAGGCCGATCCCCTTCTGCCCCGCCAAGCGCCCGACGAACGCCACCAGCGCCCGGCCGTCGGGGGTCGCCGACCCGAGCCGGGCATGGAGCGCCTCCTTGGCGGCCTGCTTGCCAGCCGCCGCGTCGGCGGCGCCATACGGGCGCGGGAGGAACGGGTCGGTGGCCGGATTCCAGGCGACGGTGTCGATGCCGTTGACGATTCCCGCCACCGTGCCGCTGCGCTGCGCGAGCACCCCCTCCAGGCCACAGCCTCCCGGGCTCGACTGGATCTCGCGCGCGTAGGTCGGGCTCACGGTCGTGACCAGGTCGGCGAACACGATCCCCGTCTTGAGGAGGTTCACCCGGTCGTGGCACTCCATCTGCTTCCAGTTGAAGTAGCGCCAGTCGAGCCCCGTCAACGGCATGTCGCCGGCGGGGAAGCTGCCCTGGTAGGCCATGTTGTGGATCGTCATCACCGTCCGCGTCGCCGCCGGCACGACCGGCGGCAGGAGCTTGAGCAGCGCCGGCACAAGGCCCGCCTGCCAGTCGTGGCAATGGACGATGTCGAACGGGGCCTCGAGCCGGGCGGAGAGCTCGGCCGCCGCACGGGCGAAAAACATCCACCGCGCCGCGTCGTCGGGGTAGTCGCCATACAGCGTGGGGCGGTCGAAGAACCCGGGGTGGTCGACGAGCAGGGCGTCGAACCCGCCGGCGACGCGCGCCCGGAGGATCCGCGCCGGCTCGCGGCGCTCGCCGATCGGCACGTCGAACCCGATCCCCGCCGGCTCGATCGTGATCCCCTGGGCGAGCGCCTGGCGGTGCGCCGGGATCACGAGCGTGACGTCGCAGCCGAGTCGTGCCAGCGCCGCCGGTAGCGACCCGGCCATGTCGGCCAGGCCGCCGGTCTTGGCGAACGGGATCGCTTCGCTGGCTATCTCGAGAACACGCATGGGGCTAACGCGGCACCTTGAGGGTCTCGAGCCAGGTGACGAGATCGACCAGCTCGTCGACCGAGAGCGTCGTCGCGAGGTCGGCGGGCATCAGCGACACCGGCTGCTTCACCAGCTCGGCGACATCGCCCGCCGCCAGCGTGACGTCGATCCCGTCGGCGCCGCGGACGACGACCTCGGAGGGGGTCTGCGAGACGACCAGGCCGGTCACGCTGCGGCCGTCCTCGCCGACCATCGTCCAGGTCTCGTAATTGTGGCTGATCGCCGCCGACGGCGCGAGCAGCGATTCCCACAATCCCTCACGCGACAGCTTCGCGCCGACGCCCGACAGATCGGGGCCGACCGCCTTCCCAGCGCCGGCGACGACATGGCACTTGCCGCACGTGCCGGCACCGGCAAAGAGCGCCTGCCCCGCGGCGGCATCCCCCGTGCGCTTCACGAGCTCGGCCACCGGCGGCAGCACCACGCCACCGCGCGCCGGCGGCAGCGGCAGCACGCCAGCCGCCTCCTTGCGGATCTCCGGCCAGGGTGACGCGGAAATTGCCAGCGCTGCTCCTTGGGCCAAGGCGCCTGTGACCACGCCCTCGCGGGCCAGCTCGATCAGCCGCCGGCTGCCGCTCTGCGAGCGCGCCAGAGCGCGGACGGCGACGGCGCGCAGCGCGTCGGGCACGTCCGCCTTCACGAGCAGCCCGGCGAGCAGATCGGTCCCCTTGCCGCTCCCGCCCGCCCCGACCGCGGCGAGGAGCCGGGTGGCCGCCGCCTCGTCGCCACCGCGGGCACGATGAGCGAAGGCATCGCCGGCGCCGAGCTCGAGCGCGGCGCTCGCGGCGGCGACGGCGAGTTTTTCATCGGTCCCGGCCGCCGCCGCGAGGGTGACGAGGGAGTCGGCCCGGTCCCGCAGGCCGAACCGTGACACGAGCGCCACTTCCTGCGCCGTGCCGGCGGCGAGGTCGGCGGCCGCGGCGATCGCCCCGGCCAGCGGCCCGGCCGCATCGGCCGGATCGAGTCGCAGCGTTACGATCGGGAGAATCACGCTCCGTTTGTCGGCCGGCCAGCCCGCGGCAGCGGCGAGGATCGCCGGCAGGGCAGCGCGGACGGTGGCGGCCGGCTGGAAATCGAGCGCCCTCACCAGCGCCAGCGACTCGCTGGTGCCGAGCGAGGGATCGGCGATCAACCGGGCGATCAACTCGGCCGAGCGCGTGCCGCGGCTGCGCCACACGATCTCGCGGGCCGCCGGCGAGAGCGGCTCCTGGAGGTCGGGCTGCCAGGCGGCGAGGCGGCTGTTCCAATGGCCGTCGGCGCCGATCCCGAGGGCTTCGAGCTCAAACCGGTCGCCGGCAACGTGGGCGCGGGCGAGGCGCGCCCAGATTCCGTCGGCACGGCCGCCGCCATGGCCGGCCAGTGCGATCGCCACCTCGCGGCGCACCGCCGGCGATGCGTCGCCGGCGAGCACGTCGGCAAGCGCGAGCGTGTCGCCGCGCGTCGCCCGCGAGAGCCGCAGCGCCACCGTGCGCAGCTCCGGCGCCGGCGCCCCGGCGAGAAACGCCACCACCCACTCCGGGTCGCGCCCCGGCAGCGTGCCCAGCGCCCAGGCGAGGCGCGCCGCATGGCGCAGGTCGGTCGCCTTCTCGAGCGCGGGGAGCAGCGCCGTCCCCGCCGCGGCAGGGTCTCGCGTGAGGCGCTCGAGCGCCGTGGCACGGGTCGACAGGTTGGGGCTGGCCAGCGCCGCGACGGCGCCGTCGACCGTGGCCAGATCGGCCGTGGGCACCGTCCAGCGTGCGCCGGCCGGCGCGATCCGGTACAGCCGCCCCTTCTCGACGTCCCCCATGCCGTGGCCGCCGACGCCAGGGTCGTACCAGTCGGCCACGATCAGCGATCCGTCGGGAGCGACACAGACGTCGCTGGGGCGAAACCAGCGGTCGGCGGCGCCGTCGACGAGCGTTTCGCTACCGGCCTCGTAGCCGGCACCCGCGGCGCGCACATGGTAGGCGCGGACGACGTTGGGCCCGGCGTCGCAGTGGATCAGGGAACCGTGGAAGCGCTCGGGCAACAGCCTGCCTTCGTAGACGCAGATCCCGGTCGGCGAGCCGGCGCCGGTATGGAGCAGGTTGGGGACGACGCCGGGGTCGTTCTGGTGCCAGTGGCGGCGCTCGACCGAGTCTTCGAGGTTGGCACGGGACTGCTGCCAGCCGGCGCCGGTGAGCTCGTCGACGTAGCCGTAGTTGCCGCGCTCCATCACCCAGTTGATGCGGACGCCGCGGTTGCCGTCGTCGTCGTTGTCGCTCTGCCACAGCGTGCCGAAGGAATCGACGGCGACCTCGTAGTTGTTGCGGAAGTTGTGGCCGAGGACCTCGAGCTCGCTGCCGTCGGGGCGGCAGCGGAACACCATCCCCTGGCGAAACGGCTTCCCCGAGTCGTCGACCGTGCGCCCCTCGCGGTCGACCACCGGATGCCCGTCGCGGTCGTGGATGGCGTGGCCGGTGTTGCCGAAGTTGAAATACCAGCGGCCGTCGGGGCCGACGACGAACGCATGGACCGAGTGGTCGTGCTGCGGCTGGCCGGTCTTCGTGAACAGCACCTCCTTGCGGTCGGCGACGAGGTCGCCGTCGTCGTCGTGGAGGATGAATACCTCCGGCGCGCACGACACGATCGCCCGCCGGCCGGGTCCGTCGCCGATCACGCAGATCCCCAGGGCGCTATCGACGTCGCGCCCCTGGTGGAACACGGTCTGCTTGTCGGCCGCGCCGTCACCGTCGGTGTCTTCGAGGACGAGGATCCGGTCGCCGTCGGGGCGCGTGTCCTTGCGCCCGCGGTAGTTGGTGACCTCGCACACCCACACGCGCCCCGACGCGTCGACGTCGATGTCGGCGGGGCTCGAGAGGAGCGGCTCGCCGGCGAACAGCGTCGCCGCCAGCCCCTCCGGCAGCACGAGCGTGCCGGGGCCGTCGGCCGGCTCGACCGGGCCCCCCGCCGCCCGGGCGACCGGCGGTGCGGCACCGGCACGAGGGGCGACGAGCACGAGGGCTGCGGCAGCGGCGGCCCCGATGGCAAAGCCCGAGCGTCGCATCGGCATCTCCGAAATGCGTGGAAGAGGTCCTGTTGAGCGGTGTGGCCGGGCCGGTGGCCACCGGCTCGTTCCGCCCCCGGAGCCACCCCGCGCGGGCAGTATAGTATGGAGGGAGTTGATCCTCCGGTCGCCACGCCTCCGGGTGCCCTCCGCCTGACTGCCCCGTGACTCCCCTCGTCAATCCGGCCGCGCTGTTCACGTTTCGGTTTCCCTGCCGGAAGCGCGACGCGCTGTGGCCGCCGGCTTCGGCGACACTCGACGACGCCTGCCGGCTGCCGTCCCTGGCGGCGGTCGTCGAGGTCCCCGACGTCGTCGAACTGTCGACCGCCTGGAACGAGCGCGGGCTGGCGGTCCGCGGCGTCGCCCGGGGCGTCGGCACGGCGCGGTGGTGCCAGCCGACACGCGCCGAAGACAGCGACGGACTGCACCTGTGGATCGCCACGCGGCCCACCGGCGAGAGCCACCGCGCGGGGCGCTACTGCCGGCGGCTGGCGCTGTTGCCCACCGGCGGCGGGCGCACGGCCGACAAGCCGATCGCCGTGGCCTGCGCGATCCCGCGGAAGAGTGAACCGCTCGCCGAGCTTCCCGAGGGGAGCGTGTCGATCGCCGCCACGCTGGCCGCCGACGGCTGGCGGATCGACGCCTTCGTCGCCGCCGCGGCGTTGCCCGGCTGGGATCCGGAGGAGATTCCCCGGCTCGGGTTCTTCGCGGCGCTCGTCGACCGCCGTCTCGGCCGCGTGCCGCTGTTCGCCCCGCCGGAGTACCCGTGGGACTCCGACCCCACGACCTGGGCCGAACTGGAACTCCTCGCGGAGTAGGAGGTAGGTGCCGGGCTGGCCAACCGAGGCCGCCTCCTGAACAGCAGGGCGGACCGCCGGGAAAACCCGTGGGATCAGCCGTTGATTGGCAGGGAGCGGCCGCCGTTCACTGCGCAGGCCGATTCACCCGCAGCAGCAGTCCATCGAGACTCTGCGGCTTCCGAACCGCCTCGTCGATCCGCGTTGCCAGCCTTTCGAGATCGTGATCGGCACTGCACACGACGATGCCCGCATGGCCCGGCCTCTCATCGTGAAGGCGGACGAAATGGCGCCGGTTCAGGGTGACTAGCACACGCTGCTCGCCGGTCGCGAATGCGAGCACCGCGTCATCGGTCAACGCCTGGCCCGCCAGACCGCTCTCCTGGATGGTCACCACGTCATGACCGAGCCTGCGTAGGTGCCGGGCTGCCGGCTCGGGAAAGTTTTCGTTTGTGTAGAGACGGGCCATCGGCCTCCCGATCCGTCACGCGGCCTCGTTGTCGTGGATCTGCCGTTCGATTTCCGCAGGGTGGGCGCGCCAGTAAGCCCACGCCGCGACGAGATCCTGCGCCCGTAGTGTCGGGTATGACCGAAGCAGATCGGCCTCGCTCGTGCCGAGCCGGTGTGTCTGCACCAGCAGCCACACCGGGATCCGGGTTCGCACGATGCACGGCTCCCCCCCGCAGACATCCGGGCGGGAATCGACACCGGGAAATGTCTCGTCGATCTGGGCGACGATATCCCGGACAAGCCGTGCCTTCTCCCCCCGGGTCAGGCGGCCGATCAGATCCAGCGCTTGTTCGAGAGCCGTCATCGACCCTGACCCAATGTCCCATGTGACCATCCCGATCGTCCCTCATCATACCCTTCCACCCGACCAGCACGACCGATGACGCCCCGTGCGATGCACCGGCCGTCAGGGTGTCGCCCTGCCGCGGAGCAGACCGCGGCCGCGGCGCAACCCCGGCGGCGACTCCCCCGGCGCGAGCCCCGGAACGAAATACTCGACGTAGCCGAGGTACATCTCGTCGAACGTCTGCGGCCCCCAGCGAACCGTCTTCGTCGGGTCGGGATTGGCGGGGTTGGCGGCGCTGTTGTCGAACCAGGCGGTGAACACCAACCGGTCCCCCGCCCGGAGCTCGAGCGGCTCGTGGAGCCGGTAGAGGAGTTGCCAATTGAAGTCGTAGCGGGGGATGTCGAGGAGCGTCGAACGGCCGCCGTCGCGGCGGACCAGTTCGTAGCGGCAGGCCTTGCCGCGGACGTGGAGATGGGGGAGGAAGCCGATGATCGTGGCGTCGAACGGCACGGTGAGCGACGCCTCCTCACGGTGGTCGGCGGCGTGCGGCGGGATCGAGATCCGCGGATTGACGATCCCCGCCACGCGGACCTCGTGCTTCGGGGGCTCCTTCGCGTAGATCACGCCGACGCGCGTCCGGTCGGTCGTGGCGGTACCGTTGGGCGTGTAATGCATCTGGAACCGCAGCCGTGCCCCCTTGGGGAGCTTCTTCGCGAAGCCGTCGGGAAAAACGAGCGTGCTCTGCCCGGGGACGTATTCGCCCCAGAAGCCCCCCCGTTCCTCGGCGGCGGCGGCGACGTCGGCCAGCGAGTCGATCTCGCCGGCGAGGTGGATCAGGGCATGGTGCACGACTCCAGGATCGCCGGGCACAACCTCGATCGCTTGCACCCAGCGATCCTCCGGGAGGTGCGTGTCGACGAACACCGTCTGGTAGGGCATCACGCCTGTCGCCTTCACCGCCACCGGCTCGGCAAACTCGAAGACGGCGTCAGGAGTGCCGATGTGCCACTCGTCCGGATAGACGCGCGGAGCGGGTCCATCGGCAGGATCCCCTTCGGGCCGGCCACCGGCCAGCCAGGCGAGGAGATCGCGCTTGTCCCCCTCCGCGACCGAGCGGTCGTTGGCCCACGGCGAGTGGACGCGGCCCGTCTCCGGATCGGGCGCCGGTGCCGCGGCAAACCACGGGGGCATCGTGCCGCGCTCGACGACGTCGCGCACCATCCCCGCGTGGGCGACGAGGTCGGCGTACGAATCAAGGGGAAACGGGCCGGCACCGCCGTCGCGGTGGCACTCGGCGCAATGCCGAGCGACGATCCGCGAGACCCGGCCATGGTAGGTCACCGCCGCGGTCGGGCCGGCGTCGACCGGCTGGTCGAGCACGCACCCGGGCGCCTCGGTCGCGGCGACCGGTGGGTCGTTGCCCCGGCCGAGCGCGCTCAGCGCGTCGGCGAGGTAGCGCCGCCGCGGCGCGTCGAGCGCGTAGCCGAAACCGTATTGGTCGTCGATCGCGCCGTGGTAGGCCACGGTCCGGTCGGGCGCGAGCACGACGACGTCGGTCGTGGAGAGCGCACCGACCGCGGCGGCGAGGCGCCCCTCCCGGTCGTGCACCCAGACCGCGCGGCCGAAAAACCGTGCGGCCGCCTCGCACTGCATCGCCTGGTCGTCAGTCGCGACGGGATCGACGAGGATCCAGGCGATCCCCTCCCCCGACGCCGCCACGAGGTCGGCGAGCGTCGGCAGGTATTTCCTGCTCAGCGGGCAGCTGGTGCTCGTCATCGCGAACACCACGACCCGGCCGGCCGCGAACCGCGCCAGGTCGTGCACGGTGCCGTCGAGAGCGGTGAACGTCACAGCGCCGACGCGGCGGCCGATGCCATGATCCCCGGGCCGGACGGGCTTGGGTCCCGCGCGCAGCGGTGGCTCGGCCGGAGCCGACGGCGCGGGCGTTGCCGGGGCCGCGGGCGGGGCCCCCGCGTTATCGCGCACGTCCCGCAGTGCGCCAGCCCGCACCGCTTCGAGCGCCTCGCGCTTGATGATCGCACCGTCGCCGTCGAGATCGAGCCGCTCGAAGAACGCCCGGGCGGGCAACTCGTCGGGGGTCACCCGGCCGTCACCGTCGCGGTCGAGCCGGTCGAACCGTTCGCCGACCCCCGGCTGCGCCGCGGCGCGGCCCGCAAGGGCCACCCCACCGATGGCCAGCACAAGGGCGGCGCCCGAAACCGTCACACGGAACCTCGTCATGGCTGGTCCTCCGAACGATCGGAACCAACCGGCGGCCCGTCCGCTCCGCGGACGGTTGCCGCCGGAATGGCGCGCGCGAGCCGGCGCCACAGCTGCACATCGAACCGGGATTGCGTGCCGTTCCCCTCGGTGTCGCCGCCGTGGCCCGCGGCAGGGTTCTCGCCGAGCCGCACGACCACCAGCCCCGCGCCGGGCGCGACCGAGATCCGCTGGCCGCCCTTGCCGTTGGCGCTGACCATGTCGGCGGGTGCGTCGGGCACCAGCGCGCCGCGCACGGCGGCACGCGGAGGTCCAACCGTCCGAAACGACTCCTGGCCGTTGAGCCACCAGAGGTAGCCGTAGGCGCGATTGAGCCGCTGCGACGGCGCGAGCATGGCGGCGAAGTATGCTCGATCCTCGATCACCGACCGGTCGTTCCAGGTGCCCCGGGCGAGGATCAACAGTCCGAACCGGGCCATCTCGCGGGCGGTCATCACGAAGCTGTGGGAGCGGAACCGGGAGTGCTTCATCCCCAACGGCTCGAACAGCACGCGTGCCGAGAACGCATCGACGCTCGTCCCGACCGCCTTCTCCAAGAGCGGATGGAGCTGCTGGTAGGCGGGGGTGTTGTAGCGCCATACGGCGCCGGGGGGCGCCTCGTAGGCCAGCCGGGCGTCGAGGCCGCTGGTCATCGTGAGCAGGTGCTCGACACGGATCTCGCGTTCCTGCGTTGGCGTCGCGCGCGACCAACCGGGTCCGATGATCTCCGACACCGGCTGCCCGAGCGTGAGCTTCCCCTCGGCCCTCGCGACCCCGACCAGGAAGGCCGTGATGCTCTTGCCGGTCGACATCACGTACTGCGCGTGCGCGGGCCCGGCCGCAGTCCAATGGCGCTCGACGACGATCCGGCCGTCCTTGAGGATCAGGAACGACTTGCCGTGGGTGTCACGGACGAAGTCGCACGCCTCGTCGAGCGCCGCGCGATCCCACCCCAGTGCCTCGGGGCTCGCCGTCTCCCACGTCTCGTCGGCGGTCGGCAGAAACAGGTCGCGCGCAGGAGCGAGAGCGGTCGCTGATACGAGTGCCGTAAGGCACAGTGCCCCGATCAGCGTCGGCATCGATCGCTCTCCGAAGGACTGCCGGGTGATCTGCCCCCGGCTGCACCTGCAGTCGACACGGTCCCCGCACGGTGTTCAACGCCCGCCGATTGCCGGTGTCGCGGAAACGCACGCACTACCCGAAATCGCCCGGTTGCACAGGGCCCCCGTTACGCCTGCTCGACCACCAGGCGCGCCGGGGGGAGGCTGTCGAGAAACACCTTCCCGTAGGGCTTGGTGCGGACGCGCGGATCGAGGATCACCACCCGGCCGGTGTCGGTGGCGGTGCGGATCAGCCGGCCAAACCCCTGCTTGAGTTTCAGCACCGCCTCCGGCACCTGGTAGTCCATGAACGGATTGCCGCCGGCGGCCCGGATGGCGTCGATCCGCGCCGCCACCAGCGGCCGGTCGGGGACCGCGAACGGGAGCTTGGTGATGATCACGGTCACCAGTTGCTCCCCCGGCAGGTCGATCCCCTGCCAGAAGCCGTCGGTGCCCAAGAGCACGCTGCCGGGCCCGGCGCGGAAGTCGGCGAGCATCTTCGAGCGCGACAGGCCGTCGGCCTGGCTGACGAGGCGGAGGTTGTTCCGCGCGCAGAACCCGGCCAGGTCGGCGGCGACGCGCTCGAGCGACCGGAGGCTCGTGAACAGCACCAGGGCACGGCCGCCGGAGCGCTCGATGAACCGGTGGATGACCGGAATGCTCGCGCGGTCGAAGGCCTCGCGCTCCGCCGGGTCGGGCATCCCCTCGATGAGCACCAGTTCGGCGTGCGCGGCGTAGTCGAACGGGCTGCCGAGGCGCGCCGCC
Organism: Planctomycetota bacterium; assembly: GCA_016872555.1. Lineage (NCBI taxonomy): Bacteria > Pseudomonadati > Planctomycetota > Planctomycetota bacterium. The sequence continues at coordinate 88,133 of VGZO01000005.1, read as the reverse complement.
AGCGCCGTGTCGATCCCCAGCCGGGCCCGCGCGAAGGCGAACGGATCGGCGGCCGGCGCCACGCCCCCCGCCCGCGGCGGCTCGACGGCCAGCGTGGCACTGGCGAGGATCACGGTCGGGATCCGCTCGAACAGCTCGCGGCGCAGCGTGGAGCCGACGTCCACTGGCGCGCTCGAGAGCGTGATCCGCGCCCGGCCGCGGCGGCCGCGCGCCACCTCGACCCAGTGCACGTTTCCCGACTCGTCCTGCCCGAGCCAGCCGGCCACGGCGGCCGCCTGGGTGGTGAGCCGGTCGGCCACCGAGAGCAGGTCGTGGCGCTCGGCCTCCGCGGCCAATTCCTCGGCGGCGGCGCGCAGGCCGCGGGCGAGCGCTGCAAGGGCGTCGCCGAGCGTGTCGGGCACGGCCGGCGGTGCGCTGACGCGCCACGGCCCCTCGCCGCGGTCGGCGACCGCGGCGTGGACGGCGGCGAAGAACCCCTCGGCCGCGCGCCGGCAGCGGAACACGTCGGCTTCGAGATCGTGCATCCCGTAGTGGCGCAGCAGCCCACGGTGGCCGCGCTCGGCGAGGAGCCGGGAGAGAAGCCGCTCGACCCCGGTGCTCGAGACCCCGACGCCGAGGTGGTCGCCGGCCACCGCCTCCACCATGTGGGCCTCGTCGAAGACGACGATGTCGTGGTCGGGGAGGAGGCTGGCGCCGCCGCGGCGGAGGGCGAGGTCGCTGAAGTACAGTGCGTGGTTGACGACAAGTAATTGGGCCCGCGCCATCCGCCGCCGGGCAGCGTAGTAGAAGCATTGCTGGTGCTCGGGGCAGGTGCGCCCCATGCAGTTCCCCGAGTCGCTGCGAACCTCGTCCCAGACGGCGGCCGCGGGAACATGGTCGAGGTCGGCCAGCGACCCGTCGGCCGTGTCGCGGGCCCAGGCCGCCAGCGCCTCGAGCTGGGCGATCTCCTCCTCCTCGCCGAACAGGTTCGCGGAACGGTCGACCGCGAGGTCGAGGCGGCGGCGCGAGAGGTAGTTGCCCCGCCCCTTGACGAGCACCGCGGAGAACTCGCGCGGCAGGACCGCCGCCACCAGCGGGATGTCCTTGCCGATGAGCTGCTCCTGCAGCGCGATGGTGTGCGTCGAGATCACCACGCGCCGCGGCCGGGAGCGCGGCGGCTCCGGGGCGTCGGGATCTTCGTCAACGCCGGCCGGGAGCGGCTCCTGGTCGCCGGTCGCCGCCAACAGCGCCGGCACGAGGTAGGCGAGGCTCTTGCCGACCCCGGTACCGGCCTCGACCAGGGCGTGCCGCCGTCCGGCGATCGCCTCGGCGACCAGCCGCGCCATCTCGAGCTGCTGCGGCCGCGCCTCCCACGCCGGCAGGCGCGCCGACAGCCGGCCACCGGGCGCGAGGAAGTCGTCGGGGGTCGTCATGGAGCGGACGCCATCGGGAGGGCTGTCGGGGGCATCGGGCGGACACCGCGGCGCGGTCAGGCAGGCTGGTCGTGCCGGCCCGCCGGACCGTCCCCCTCGAGGATGTCGCAGACGCTCCCCAGGAAGCGCTCGCGCGCGAACTCACGCCGGGCCACGTCGCGCGCCCTCTCACCCATCGCACCGAGCTCCGCGCGCGGCGTGCGGACGAGGTCGCGGAGAATCGCCACCAGCCCGGCGATGTCGCCATGCTCGACGCGCCACCCGACCCCGTGCTCGGCGATGATGTCGGAGACGTGGCTGGCGCGAGGCGCCAGGCCGAGGATCGGGCGGCCGATCGCCAGCGCCCCGTAGATCTTGCAGGGATGGACCACCCCGACGCCGTCGTTGCCCAGCGACACGACATGGACGTCGGCACTCGACAGCGAATAGCGGATCCCCGGAAGCGGCTGGTAGGGAAGGGTGACGATGTTGGGGGGCGCGTCGCGGTCCACCATCTCATCGATCGCCCGCTTCAGCACCCCCCCGCCGACGAACACGAACAACAGCCCCGGCTCCCCCTCGAGGGCCTTGGCGGCGTCGAGCAGTGTGTCGAGCGGGTGCGAGTAGCCGTGATTCCCGGAATACATCACCACCAGCCGGTCGCCGAACCCGTGGGCGGCACGGAACGGGTTGTCCTCGTGGGGGACGTTGTCGCGGACGACGTCGTGCGACCAAGGGGGCACGACGGCGGTCTTCACCGCGATGTCGGCCTTGCGCAGGATCCGCGCGCGCATGTAGCGGTCGAGCACGATCACGTCGCGGGCTCCGCGGAGCGTGACGCGGTTCATCCAATCGAAGACCCGTGCGACCAGCGACGTCTCCGTGATCCGCCCCGAGGTCACCATCTGGTCGGGGTTGATGTCCATCACCCACCAGGCGAACGGCACCCGGCGGATGGCCGCCAGCAGGGCGCCACCGAAACCGGCGAATGGCGGGCTGGTGCTGACGAGGATCCGCTCGAGCCCGCGCGTGAACAGCGCCCGCGGCAAGGCCTGGATCATGAACAGCGCCTGGGCCGCGAGCCGGACGGCGATCGCCCCCTTGCCGAAGCTCGAGAACGGCAGCCGCCGTACGTCGACGCCGCGGAGCCGTTCGCGCCAGGCGAAGCGCTGGCTCGGGTCGTCGTACCCCCGGCGCGACGTGTACACGACCACGCGCCAGCCGCGGGCCGCCATCTGCTCCGCGACGTCGGCGATGTGCTGGCCGACTGCCGCGGGATCGGGCGGGTAGGTCTGGGAGAGGATGAGGAAGGTGCGCATCGACGGGGTGGCGTCCGTGCCCGCGAGGGGCCACCGTGGGGCGATTGGTAGCATACGGCCGTCGTGGCGGGCCAGCGAGCGGGCCGCGCCGCGTTCCCATCTTTCCGAGAGATCCGCCATGACCGATCCCGTCCCCCCGCAGCACCGGCCCGAACCGCTCGCCCCGAAGGCGTGGGGGGGTGTGTTCAGCGAGGCGACCGACGGGCGCGTCGAGGCCTTCTCGGAGAGCATCTCCTACGACCGCCGCCTCGCCGACGACGACATCGACGGCTCGATCGCCCATGCCCGGATGCTCGCCGCCACCGGGATCGTCAGCGCCGCCGAGGCCGAGTCGATCGAGCGCGGCCTCGAGGAGATCCGCGCCGAGATCCATGCCGGCACGTTCGTCTACTCGATCGCCAAGGAGGACATCCACCTCCACGTGGAAAGCGCGCTCACCGCGCGGCTCGGCGACGTCGGCCGCAAGCTCCACACGGCGCGCAGCCGCAACGACCAGGTGGCGACCGACCTGCGCCTCCACTGCCGGCGGGCGATCGACCGGCTCGACGGCGCGCTGGCCTGCTTGCAGCGCGCCTTTCTCGCGCTCGCCGACGCCCACCGCGACCTCGTCATCCCCGGCTACACCCACCTCCGCCGCGCCCAGCCGCTCCTCGCCGCCCACCAACTCCTCGGCTGGTGCGAGCGCCTCGACCGCGACCGGCAGCGGCTCGCCGACTGCCGGCGGCGCACCAACCTCCTGCCGCTGGGCAGCGGCGCGCTCGCCGGCACGAGCCTGCCGATCGACCGCGACCACGTCGCCGCGACGCTCGGCTTCGAGGGGGTCACCGCCAACAGCCTCGACGGCGCCAGCGACCGCGATTTCGTCTGCGAGCTGGCGTTCGTGGTCGCGCTGGCGATGGTCCACCTGTCGCAGTGGGCCGAGGAATGGATCCTCTGGAGCGGCGAGGAATACGGGTTCCTGCGGCTGCCGCAGGCGTTCTGCACGGGCAGCTCGATCATGCCGCAGAAGATCAACCCCGACGTCCTCGAACTGGTCCGCGGCAAGTCGGCACGGGCGATCGGCAACCTCCAGACGCTGCTGGTGCTCCTCAAGGGGCTGCCCACGGCCTACAACCGCGACCTTCAGGAGGACAAGGAGGCGATCTTCGACTCGATCGACACCCTCGAAGCCGCGCTCGGGGTCGCCGCGCCGCTGGTCGCCGCGACGCGCTTCGACGCCGGACGGATCGCCGCCACACTCGACCGCGGCCACCTCGACGCCACCAGCCTGATGGAGGCGATCATCGACTCGGGCGTGCCGCAGCGCACCGCCCACGAGACGGTCGGCCGTCTCGTCCGCCGCGCCCTCGACAAGGGGGTGGCGCTGGCCGACCTTGCCGACGGCGAGTTCTCGGCGGAGTGGGCGGGCTGGAATGCCGCGCTCCGCGGGGCTCTGGGGGCCTCCCGGGCGGTTGAACGGATGCGGAGTTTCGGCTCGACCGCGCCGGCCCGCGTGGCCGACCAGATGGAGTGGTGGCGGCGGCGGCTGGAGGCCGCCCCCGGGGGGCGTTGACGGGGCAGCGTCGTGAAGGTGTCGCGGCAGGCGAGCGTGTGGTGCGCCGTGGCGGCCGGGGGGCTGCTCGGCGGAGCCCTGCGGGGTGCCGAGCCGGCGCGGCCGGCGTTCCGGCCCCTCGATCAGCTCGCCCAGTCGGTCGTCGACTCGCTCGACGCCCGGCCGCGGACGACGCCCGCCGAGCGGCTCGACGCCGCCGTCCGCGCCGCGGAGGTCGATGCCCGCGAGGCAGCGGCGCGGTACTTCGCCGATCTGGTCGACTCGCTCCGCGACCTCGACGACGCCGCCCGCCCCGGCGTCCTCGCCGACCTCGGCGACGCGGTCGACGACGCGGCGCTGTCGCGGCTGGCGCGGGCGGTCGCCTCCGCCGACGACGATGCGGTGCGCGTCATCGACGCGATCCGCGACACCGGACGCGCGCGGCGCCGTGATCCGCAGGTCCTCCGCGCGGCTGCCGCCGACCTCGCCAGCCCCGATGCCGCGGCGCGCCGCGCCGCCGGCGACCGCCTCGCGGCCGCGGGGGTCGACGCCCTGCCGGCCCTCGCCGGCGTGCTGGCCTCGGCCGATCCGCGACTCGGCCGGGCCCGACCTCTGGCGGGGGCGCTCGTCGCCGCACTCGGCGACGATGCCCGCGAGCCGCTCCTCTCCTGGCTGGCGACCGCGCCCCCCGACCAGTGGCCGGCCGTGATCGCCGCACTCGATGCCAGCACCGCCGCGGGGATCGACGACTTCCTCCTCGCCCCGGCGGCCGTGCCGGGGACGCCTCCGGCGATCGCCCGCCCGGCGCGGGCCGCACTGGCCGCCCGCGAGAGTCGGCCACCGACGGTCGTCGACGCGATCGGCCGGCTCGGTGACCGCCTCGGCAAGATCCTCTCGCCGGCCGGCCTTCCGGCCGTCGAGTGCGACCCGTTGGCCGGCCCGCCGACCGTCGCCCGGACCGTGTGGAACCCGGCCGCCGGCCGGTTCGACCGCGTCCAGCTGCGGCCGCGCGCGGCGCGCAGCCTCGACGCCCTCCACGTCGCCCGCGACCTGGGGGCGCTGGGTGTCCGTGATCCCGACACCGTGAAGCTGGTGCTGCTGGCGCGCGTCGAGGCCCTGCTCCTCGGCGCCGGCGATCCGCTCACCGCGACCGACTCGGTCGATCCCGAGCGGCTCACCGCCGCGCTCACCGGACCGGACGGCGAGGATCCGGCACTGCTGCTCGACCTCGTCGACGAGGCGGTGGCACGCGAGATGCCGGAGGCGGCCGTGGCGGTCCTCCGCGAGCTCGAGCGACTCCACTCGTCGACACCCGAGGCGCTGGCGACGACCCTCCCGCTCACGGCGCGGAAGCGCCTGGCACGCCTCCTCGACGCCCCCGACGAGGCGCTGGCGCTGGCGGCGGCACGGACGCTGGCGCTGTGCGGCGGCGGACCGTCGTTCCCCGGGGCGAGCCGCGTCGTCGCCCGGCTGCTACGGACGGCGGCCTCGGAAGGAGTCGACAAGGCGATCGTCACCCACCCCGAGCATGCCGTCGTCGAGGAGCTGGCGACGGCGATCTCGCGTTATGGCTACCGGCCGCTCCGGGCCGGCACCGGTCTCGACGCAGTCCACCTGCTGCGCCACGATCCCGACGTGACGCTCGTGCTCCTCGCGGCGCGGCTCGGTCACCCGTCGGCGTTCGAGACGGTCCAGCTCATCCGCGGCACCGGCCATGGCGACCTGCCGGCGGTGATGGTGGTCGTCGATCCGCTCGACGACCTCGGCCGCGGCCGCAAGCTGACGCAGCTCACGCTGCAGGCCCGGGCCCACGACCACGTCGCCCTCGTCGACCGGCTCGACAGCTTTTTCGAACCGCTCACCGACCCGGAGTCGGGGGCGACGACGGCGCCGCGGTTTCCCGAGGCGCTCGCCGCGGCCGCAGGCCCCGAGGCAGCCGATCCGACCACGAGGCAATCCCGCGCCGCTGCCCGTCTCGTCCGCGCCCGGCAGGCGCTCGACCTCCTGGCTACGCTCGGGGAGCGGGGCTGGGACGTCATCGCCGCCGCCGACACGGCGCGGCGGGCCCTCGGCCGCGACGACCTCGCCCCGGCGGCCCTCGGGCTGCTGGCGACGATCGGCACCCCCGATGCCCAGGGGGCCCTCGTCGAGCGGGTCATCGACCCGGCGCGGCCGGCGGAGGAGCGCACGGCCGCCTTGGCGGCCCTCCGCGACCACGTGGGGCGGTTCGGCACGGCGATCGACTGTGATCGGCTGGCGGAGGTGGCGCGGGGTTACAATCGGGCCGCCGACACGGACGGCCGTGATCTGGCCGGCGCGGTGCTCGAGACCGTCCGCGCCCCCCTCCCGCCCCCCGAGGCCGATGCCCTCCCGCGACGGACAGGCCGGTGACGACTCAGCGGCCTCGCCGATCCGCGGCCTGATCGGCTCGGCGCCGGCGATGCACGAGGTGTACGCGATGACGCGGCGCGTCGCCGCGAGCAACGCCTCCGTGCTCCTCGTCGGCGAGACAGGCACCGGCAAGGAACTGATCGCCAAGGCGATCCATCAACTCTCCCCCCGTGGCACCGGGCCGTTCGTGCGGGTCAACTGCGGCGCGCTGTCGGAGAGCCTGCTCGAGAGCGAGCTGTTCGGCCACGTCCGCGGGGCGTTCACCGGTGCCGTCGCCAACCGCACCGGCCGCTTCGAGGCCGCCCACACCGGCACGATCTTCCTCGACGAGATCAACTCCACGACCCCCAAGCTCCAGGTCAAGCTCCTCCGCGTCCTCCAGGAGCGCGAATTCGAGCGCGTCGGCGACACCGAGACGATCCGCGTCGACACCCGCGTGATCGCCGCCTCCAACCGCGAGCTACTCGACGAGGTGGCGCGGGAGAACTTCCGCGAGGACCTCTACTACCGGCTCAACGTCGTGCCGATCTACCTGCCGCCGCTCCGTGCCCGCCGCGACGACATCCCGCTCCTCGTCGGCCACTTCCTCGAGCACTACAACGAGGCCAACGACCGCTACGTCGTCCACATCCAGAAGGAGGCGCTCGGGGCCCTGGTGAAATACCACTGGCCGGGCAACGTCCGCGAGCTGCAGAACGTCGTCGAGCGCTGCGTGGTGCTGGCGCCAGGCGACGAACTGACGCTCGACCTCCTCCCGCCGGCGGTCCGCGGCGGGCGGCCGCCGGTCACGCTCCCCGGCCGCGGCGGCGACCTCGACAGCCTCGCCCGCGAGCTCGTCGAGCAGGGTTTGGCCGCCGCCGCTCCCGACGACGACACCCTCTTCGAACGGATCGTGAGCCGCGTGGAGCGCGAGCTGATCACCCAGATGCTCGCCGCCTGCGGTGGCGTGCAGCTCAAGGCGGCGGCGCGGCTGGGGATCAACCGCAACACGCTGCGCAAGAAGCTCGTCGAGCACGGCATGGACGGCGCCGGCGACGACGAACCCTGATCCGGCCGGGACGCGGCCCCGGTCAGGCTTCCGCCATCTCGCGGGCGTGGTAGCTCGAGCGCACCAGCGGCCCCGAGGCGACGCGGGCGAAGCCGAGCGACTCGGCCAACCGCCCCAGCTCCACGAACTCCTCCGGCGGCACGTAGCGCTCGACGGGGAGCGAGTCGGCCGTCGGCTGGAGGTATTGGCCGAGGGTCAGGAAGTCGACGTCGTGGTCGCGGAGGTCGGCGAACACGTCGAGCAGTTCGTCGCGCGTCTCGCCGAGGCCGAGCATCAATCCGCTCTTCGTCTTCACCCCCGGGAGGATCCGTTTGGCGTCGGCCAGCAGCTGCAACGTCCAGGGGTAGCGGCTCTTGCGGCCGCGGACGGCGCCGTACAGGCGGGGAACGGTTTCGGTGTTGTGGTTGAAGACGTCGGGGCGCGAGGCCATCACGGTCTCGAGGGCCCCCGGCTTGCCGAGGAAGTCGGGGACGAGGACCTCGACGGTCGCCCCGGTCGCCTCGCGGACGGCGATCACGGTGCGCCGGAAGTGCTCGGCGCCGCCGTCGGGGAGGTCGTCGCGGGTGACGCTCGTGACGACGACGTGGGCCAGGCCCAGGCGCCGCGCCGCCTCGGCGACGCGCTGCGGCTCGTCGTCCTCGAGGGCCTCGGTGCGCCCGCGCGGCACGGAGCAGAAGCCGCAGGGGCGCGTGCAGACGTTGCCGAGGATCATGAACGTCGCCGTCCGCTGCGACCAGCACTCGAGGCGATTGGGGCACTTCGCCGAACTGCAGACCGTCTCCAGGCCCAGTTCGGCGATCAGGGCGGCGGTCTCGCCGTGGCCCCCCCCGGGCTCGAGGTTGCGGCGCAGCCACGGGGGGAGGCGGCGCGCTCCGGCCGGAGGTGTCACCTCGAGCGACACGATCGGCAGCGCCACGGCAGCCGGACGGGCGCCGGCACGGGAATCGACCTGCTCGCTATCCGACACTGCGGCTCGACTCCTGCTGCGGCTCGGCGTCGCGCACCGGGAGGGGAAACCCGGCGTGGACGTGGGGGGATCCGAACGCGAACGCGTCGGCGATCTGCTCGACCAGCGCGGCACGCGCGTCGGGGAGACGGACACGGCGGCCGAGGTCGGCTTCGACCGATCCCATCATAGCCCCGCCCCCGGCACCGCGCCCCGGCACCGTCCGGACCCGCCGCACCGTCTCCAGCGCCGGCGACACGTTGAGGAAGGCGCCGTGCCAGGAGACGCCGCGGCGGATCGCGATCCCGACGGCGGCCAACAGCCCGCTGCGGCCAAACACGCCCGCGGCCCGCGAGTCGCGGGCGGTGCCGCAGCGGAGCGAGCGGATCGCCCCTTCGAGGCCGGTCTCGAAACGCTCGACGAACGGTCCGACGGCATGCCGTGCCAGGCCGACGTCGGGGAGCGCCACGAACAGCGCCGCGAACACCTGCCCGGGCAGGTGGACCACCGCCCCGCCGCCGCGGCCGACGAAGCGCACGGCCAGCGACCGGGCCGCCAACTCTTCGTCGGTGAATTCGACGTCAGACCGGCTACCGAGGCGCCCGACGGTGATCGACGCGGCGAGCTCGCCGAGCACGAGGGTCGGTGGTCGGCCGTTGGGCTCCGACACCTCCCAGGCGAGCTGCTCGGCCATCCGCAGGTAGGCCTCCCAGCCGATCCGCCCTGCCATCCACACCGACAGCGAGCGCTGCGGCGCGGGGCGCGGGTCACGGCGGCGCGGGGACGGGGACGGCATACGGCGGTTGTACCACGGCTGGTGGGCGCCGCGACCGCTCAGTCCGCCCCGGCCGCGAGCGGCTGGAGGCGCAGGTTGCGGTAGCGCACCGTGCCCACCATGCCGCCGTGGATCTGCAGGGCGACCATCCCGCGCCGCGCCACCGCCGACTCCGGCTCGGGCTCCGTCCAGTCGACCGTCTCGACGCCGTTGAGCCACAGCCGGACACGCGGACCGGTGCAGCGGATCCGGTAGTCGTTCCAGCCGTCACGCGTGGCAGCCAGCGCCTTCTCGACGACTTCGTCGGCCGGCTTGACGAGGATCCGGTTGCGCCGGCTCTCGTCGTACAGCGCGCCGAAATACCCGGGGCCGATGTCGGCCTGGTAGCCGCTGACCTCGTGGTGGTCGGGGATCCGCCGCGAGCGGAACTGCACGCCGGCGTTGCCGGCGCGGGTGAAGTCGAGGCGGTACTCGAGACGCAGTTCGAAATCACCGAACTCCCGATCGGTGGCGAGGAACTCGTTGCGCGGCACGGGACGCGCGGGATCTCCGGCGACGATCGCCCCCTCCTCGACGCGCCACGTCGTCGCCGTGTCGCCGTTCCACCCGGCGAGCGTGCGGCCGTCGAACAGCGGCTCGAACCCCGGCTCGGCGCCGCGCGCCGGTGAGGCGACCGGCAGCGCCACGAGGATCGCGACGGCCCACACGATGTGGCAGCGGGGGACGGGCTTCATCGGATCCTCCTGGCGATGTCCGGGACCGGCGCGGATGCCGTGACGGCCGAGTATCGCGCGCCGCCCCCTTCATGGCGACAACGACGCGACCAGTTCGGCCCAGGGCACGCGCCGCCAGGGCAGTGCTTCGGGAAGTTGGTCGGCACGCCGTGCGCCGCCGTCGGGAGTCGTCTCCAGCGCCTGATCGACGCACGCCGCGAGCCGCTCGCACCACTCCGGCACCTCGACACCCGAACCGCCGGCGAGCCCGAGGAACGACTCGGCGCGCGTCTCGAGCGACTCCCCGGCGGCCCCGGGGCGGCCCGCCACCGCTTCGGCCACCGCCGGTGCGACAAGGGCTTCCAGTTCGTCCTGCTCGAGGACGGCCGTGAACGGCCGGCGGAGCCGGTCCGAGACACTCGCCAGGCGCACGCCCGAGCGCGACTCGAGCTCCGCCAACCGGGTCACCAGGTCGGTGGCGGTGTCGAGCGTCTCGTCGCGCATCCGTCCGCGCCACGCCTCGGCCGCGGCGGTCGCGCCGCGCCGGGCGAGGACGCGGTGCGCCATGTTCACCGGACGCAGCGTCCAGGCGATCCGTTCGTACTCCGCCTTGAGCCGGAGGAACTCGAGCAGCACGTGGAGGCATTCGCCGCGGTCGGACTGCGTGGTGGTCGAGTTCCAATCGCGGTACTCGGCGTGGTTCTCGGCGACCGCCTCGAGCACGAAGCGGATCCGCGCCGCGGCCTGCCGCAGCGGCAGCACGCCCGACTCGAGATCGGCCAGCAGCCGCAGCGGGCGGCGCGGGGCCCCGTCGACGGGCTGCCCCCCTTCGCGGGCGTGCTCCTCGAGCAGCGCCTCGAGGTAGGCGGTCACCCCGCGGCGGAGCACGCCGCGCAGCGTCGCCGGCGCGAGGAGATGCTGGGTGAACAGGCCGGCGCCGTAGCGCTCGATGAAGTCGTGGACCGGCGCGAAGCTCTTCGGATCGCGGACGCGCTCGAGCACCGACAGGCGCAGCTGCCGGGCGTGCGTCATCCAAGTGTCGAGCAGCCGCGGCACCAACAGCGCCAGCCCCTCGAGGATCCGGGCGGTGACGACGTCGGCCGGCGGCGGTGCACCGTCGCCGTCGCCGGCGCTCTCGACGATCCGCTCCACCAGGGCGGTCGTCCCTGCCTCGAAGACGCGGTCGAACTCGCTCACGCTCGCCGGGCCCGGTGGGCGGCGGCTCTCCAGCGCCTTGGCCAGCTGCACCGCGGCCGAACCCTCGGCGACCAGCCCGACGCGCGGCAGCGCGGCGGCGAGCCGCTCGAGGAGCCGCTCCCGCGACCGGGCCCGCACGACGCGCGCCGGGCGCCCCCCGCGCGACAGCGGGACGTAGAGCACCGGCCGCCCCACCAACCGCTGCCGGACGCGCTCCAAGGCGTCGCGGACCGCCCCCACGTCGCCGGCGGCGAGCGCCGCGAACAGCCGCCCGACGGCATGCCCGCGCCGCTGCGGCCGCAGCATCCCGAGACGGGCCGCCACCAACCAGCGGGTCTCGGTCGCCTGGACGGCGGCGTCGACGAGGCGCTCGACGGTCACGTCGCGCTGCCAGCGGGCGCGCTCGTCGTCGGCCGTGACGGTGCCGGGGACCACCGCCGTGTCGTCGGCGGCGACGACGTCGGCGGCGGCGACGAGCGCCCGGCCGAGCCGCTCGAGGAAGTGGCGCCAGGCGACGAGCGAGTCGTGCTCGAGCCGATCCTCCGAGGCCAGCGCCCCCTCCGCCTCGCCGCCGGCACCGGCGGGAACGACGATCGCCGCCGCCAGCGCCTGGCGCAGCAGCCGGCAGACGCCGCCGATCAGCTCCGCCGCACCTTCCAGTTCGCCGAGGCCCGTCGCCGACGCCCCGGGGGTGCCGCCGGCGTCGAGCATGCCCCCCTCGTGACCGTCGTCGGCCGAATCGCGCCAGACCATCGATTCGTACGCCGCCGCGAGCCGCTCCTCGCCGTCGGCCGACTCGTCGGCGTCGCCGTCGTCGCCGCGCCGTCCGCGCCGCGGCGCCGCCCCGGCCTGTTCGACGCAGTCAGCGACGGCCGAGATGTTGGCCTCGACCAGTTCGAGGAAGCGCCGCACCCGGGCCCGGCCGCCGGGCGAGCGGTCGGCTCCGGCCAGCGCCACCCACCGTCCTGCCGCGGCCAACCATTCGGTCCCAGAGCGCTCCACTGCCGGACCTTCGAGGAGCGACGCCCAGTGGACGAGCAACCCCATCGCCCCGTCGAGGTCGTGTTCGTCGAGCAGCTCGGCGGCGGCCTGGGCATGGCTCCGCGGCGAGGAGAACGAGGCCATCTCGGTCCGCCAGAATCCCGGTGGCGGTGCGGCCGGTGCGGCGCGGCGGCGGCGACCGAGCGCCGCGATCACGTCGCGGGTCCCGTCGACGATCTCGCGGCCGCTGAGGTGCCTGACCCCCGATACGGTCGCGGTCGCGTGGCGGTCCCACCAGGTCGCGAGCCGTTCCAGCGCCCCGGCGGCGCGGGCCTCGGTGGTCCGGTCGGCGGCGGCACTGGCGGCGCGCCAGGCGGCCGCCTGCCCCTCGAGGATCGATGCGGTCGTTGCCACGAGGTCGTCGACGCGCGGATCGGGGAGGCTCTCGCCGCCGGGGTCGTGGAGGGGAAACTGACCGCCCAGCCCGAGGATGTTCCAGGGATCGACCAGCGCTCCGCAGGCCACGCCACGGAACAGCAACTCGACGGCGGTGTCGAGGTCGTCGAGCGCGGCCGCCGCCCCGGCGCCTTCGTCGTGCAGGTGGCGCTGGGCCGCCACCACGCACGCCGTGATCCGCGACAGCAGCCGGGCCGACGCCGCCGGCACCCGGGCGGTGAGCCGTTCGGCCGCGGTCGCCCGGCCGAGGCGCGCGAAGACCGCCGCCAGCGCCACTGCCTCGACCTGCCGTGCCCGCCGGCCCGCGAGCAGCGAATTGATGTGCCGGCGCACGCCGCCGAACGGCTGCCGGAGGCGGGCCGTCTCGCCGTCGAGGGCGCTGCGGTGGTCGGCGGGAAGCTGCCCGAGGAGCCAGCGGTAGAACCCGTCGCGGTACTCGGCGATCCGCGGCAGGAGTTCCGCCAGCGGCATCCCCGCGTGCCGCGCCGCCGGACCGTGCCCCGACAGGCCGGCCGCCATCAGGATCACGCCGGCGAGGACGCCGGCGGCCTCGACCTCGAGCTGCGCGGCGGTCCGCCCGTGGTCGGCACCGGCGGCCGACCAGGAGAGGATCCCGTCGAGCGTCGCCTGCTGGACCACCATCCGCCGGTAGCGCCCTGCCTCGTCGATCCGGGCGGGATCCCACAGTCCGAACAGGTAGTTGGGCCGGCTGGCGGCCGGATGGAGGAAGTCGAACGCGCGCGGATCGATCGCCAACTCCTCCATCTGGCCCGGATCGAAGTCGGCCTGGCCGAGGAGCGCGGAGGGGGCGGAACCGAGGATCCCGACCGCGGCACCGACGAGCGTCCGGTAGCGCCCGGCGGCGGCCCCGGACCCCGGCAGCCAGAGGGGCAACGGCCGGACCCGTTCATGGGGATAGGGAGCCGAGAGGCGCCCGTTCTCGAGCACGGCGACCGGGCGCCAGCCGACGTAGTCGTTGAGACGGTCGATCGCGGCGGCGATCGCGGCGCTCCAGCCGGGGGTTCCGCTCTCCGGCCATGGCCCCCCCGCCTCGAGCACGGCCTGCACGGCGGCCATGACGAAGTACGGGCGTTCGAGGCCCCCGGGGGGCTGGTGCTCGAGCAGATCGGCGTGAAATTCCCGGTACCCAGGGAGCACGCCGTCGCTCACCAGCCGCAACACACGCCGGGCCTGCGTCGAGTCGCGGAACGCCGGGGCCTCGCGTTCGAGGTCGTCGAGACGCCGTGACAGCCGGGCCGCTACCTCGGGCCACGCCGTCGGCGACTCGCACGCCGAACCGCTGCCGTCCCCTTCCTCGACGGCCGCATACAGATCGTTCAATCCCCCCCAGACCGCAGGATCGAACGCTCCGGAACTGAAGTTGAGGTAGCCCAGGATCCGGGCGGCGACGTCGGGAACGGTGGCCAGCGTGCACTCCTGCCGCGGCATCCCCGCGGCCCCACGAGACGGCCCGGCCCGGTCGTTCGTACGTCGGGAGGGCGGACGGACGACCGGCATTCTACCGGCCGGATCGCCCGCCTGGCCGCGCCGCGTGGGCTATCTTTGCCGGGTGGTCCACGGCCCGAGCCGTGGACTGTCCGCCGAGCGCGGATGGGTGGCCGAGCGTGTTTCGCCACCCGGGCACGACCACGCCCCCGACGCCGTGCGCCCTTGCCAGCGTTCCCTGGGGAGCCACCTGATGCCTGCCACCGCCCCTGCTCCGACCCGACGCCCCCGCACATCCAACGCTCGTGGCAGGCATACCGCCGCCTGGGCCGTCATCCTGCTCGGGCTCGCCGCCGGCCGCGCCCCTGCCGGCTGCCTGCAGGGCACGCTCGCCGACGAGCTCACCGCCGACCGTCTCGGCCTGGAACGTGATTGGCTCGTCCAGGTCCCGTTCGATTCGTCCGGGTACGGCGTCAGCCACGTCGTCGTCGGTGACGATCTGGTCGTCGTCCAGACCGGCGACGGTGGCGTGCACGCGATCTCTGCGACCGACGGCAGCGCCGGCGAACCGTGCCGCGGTGCCGTGCTGTGGTCGGCGCACGTCGCCACCGGCGGGCAACCGGTGCCACCGGCGGGCATCGGCCGCGACCTCATCGCCGTCACCGGCGGCCGGGGGATCGTCGGGATCGAGCGCCGCACCGGCGCCGTCCGCTGGGAGCACCGCCTCCAAGGGTCGCCGATCGGCGGCACGCTCGTGATCGGCGATTGGGTCTACCAGCCGGAAGGGGCCTCCTCGATCCTCCGCCTCCCCGCCAACCCGCTCGGCAAGCCGGCCTCCGTCGTCGCCGCCCAGGCGGCGGCCAAGGCCGAGCGTGAGAAGGCCAAGGGGAAGACGAAGCCCGCTCGCACCACGCAGATCAACGACACCGCCGCGTCGCGCGAGCCGCTGTCGCTCAAGGCGGGCGGCACCCTCGACCTCGCCCCCCAGGCCTTCGAGGACGGCCTCGCCTGGGTCACCCGCGACGGCCTGCTCGTCGCCCTCGAGGAGGACCAGTCGGGCTGGCAGCGTGCCGAATTCGACCTCGTCAGCACACCGGCCGGTCCGCTCGCGATCGCCGACAAGGCGATTTTCGCCGCCACGACCGGCGCCGACCTGGCGCGGATCGATTCGTCGGTCATCGGTGGCGGCGGGCTGCGGCTCGGCTGGCACGTGCGCCTCGACAATACCCCGGACGACGGTCCGTTCCTCGCCGGGGAGGTCGTCGTCGTCTCGCTCGGCGAGGCGGGGATGCGCGGATTTTCGGCCGCGACCGGCGACCTCGTCTGGGAGACCTGCGTGCCCGGCACGATCGTCGCCGCCTGCGCCGGCCGGATCTGGTTCCTCGACCGGGCCGGCCGGCTGGCGAGCCTCGATGCCGCCACCGGCGCCCCGCGCGATCTGGTCTGCCTCGGCGGCTTCTCTGTGGCCGCACCCAGCCGCGTCGCTGACCGCCTGATCCTCGCCAGCCCCGACGGCGCGCTGGTCGCGCTGTCGCCGCGCGGGACCGCCGCGCGGCGGGCGGCTGCCGCCCGCGAGGCGCTGCCGACGCCGACGGCGACGCCTGCCGCCCCGACCCCCGAGCCCCCCGCCCCCGAATCGCCGTTCGACACGCCTCCGGAGACCGGGCCGGACGATGCCATGACCGGAGAGGACGCGCCGGCGAAACCGGAGGAGGAGGATCCGTTCGCGGCCCCGGGCGATCGCTGAAGCGCCGCGCGGCCGCGGTCAGCCACCGCGACGAGCGCCCCCGCTGACCGGCACGCGGCGGCGCGGATCCTGGCGCCACGCCATGGCCAACACGTCGTACAGCGTGTGGTCGAACCGCCACAGTGGATGGGGATCCTGGAAGAAGCATTCGCTGGCGACGGCGAAGAACTCCGCGGGGCTGGTGGTGGCGTAGTCATCGAACGGCACCGCACGCCCCTCGTCGAGTACTTCCGCATAGTGTTCGCGGCAGACAGCGAACTGCTCCTCCCAGCGACCACCGCCCCCGGTGATCGCGCCGTCGATCTCCCCGTCGAGTCCGTCGAGAAGGTGCGCCGTCTCGTGGATCACCAGCGCCCTGGCGCCGTCGCGCAGCCGGCCCCCGGCGCGGACGCGTGGCCAGGAGAGGGCCATCGCCCCGGTGGTCGAGACCTCCCCTTCGAGCGGTTGGCGCCATTCGATGTCGACACCGCTTCCGAGCGACTCGGCGCGCGGGGCCTTGAAGTCGCCCGGGTAGAGGAGCACCGACCCGAGCCGATCGAACAGATCGACCGACAGCCCCAGCGCCGTCAGGGCCATCTGCCCGGCGGTCACCACCCGGATCTCATCGTCGACTTCGAGCCCGCCGCACCCCTCGAATCGCTTCTCGGCGAGGAGGACCGCCACCATGCCGCGGAGGAGTTGGCCGTCGTCGGGCGGCAGCCAGGCCACCTGGCGCACGCCGGCGACCAGGAGCCGCTCCCACTCGGCGGGAAACGGCACCGTGGCGAGGGCACGACGCCGCCGGGACCTGAGCCAGGAAAAAAGCATCGTCGCGGTGTCTCGGTCACGCGGTCGGTGGCGCCCACGAAGGGGAGCGTCCACCGGCCGCGTCACGCCTCGGCTCGTCGGCCGCCGGGCCCCGGGGCCGCACGCCGGCGCCGAGCGACGCTGCGACCGGTCAGGACCTCACGTCGCCCGGGGGCTGCACCTGGAACCCGTACCGGTTGAGGTCGAGCGCCAGGAAAATGCAGCCCACCGCGATCGCGATGAAGCTCAGGACCAGCATCGCCGTGTAAACGTTGACCGGCGGGCGGGTCTGGGAATCGGCAGCCATGCGGTCCTCCGGACCCGTCGGGTATCTGGTGATCGCCCCGCGAACCTGCCCTCGGACGGGTGCTCAGGCCTTGAGGCGGGTGGCCACGCGGTCGCCGCGCTGGATGACGCCACGGACGAACTGCGGCACGACGACGGCCACCGAGCGATCGGGTTCGACGCTCACCACGCGCAACCGGCCGAGGTACTTGTCGTTGCGATAGACCTCGACCTCGTGGCCGGCCTGGAGGCCATCGTCACCGCCGAGCGAAAGCTCGACCGAGTCGGCCACGACAGCAGTCACCACGCCGTCGATCGCCGGAACGCTGTCGCGCGGCAGGCTGTCGACCGAGAGACCGTTTTGCTGGAGCAGCAGCCGGGCATTGGCGACCTGCTTCTCGAGCTGTGCTTTGCGCTCGTTGGCGATCGCCAGGAACGACTCCTGCTCGTGGAGCTCGCCGGCGAGCTTGGCGGCACGGTCGACGTGCTCGTCGACGGTGGCCTGCATGTCGCGGATCTCCGTGCGGAGGTCGGCGACGACCTTGGTGGCGGTTTCCAGCTCGAGCCGCGTCTTGACCAGCTCCGCCTGCGCCTTCTCACGCTCCAGCTCGCGGGCTTCCTTGTCCTTGCGCAGGCTCTCGAGGTCCCTGTTCTTTTCCTCGAGCGCGGTCTGGATCTTGGCGACGACCTGGTCGCGGGCGGCCTCGGAGGCGGACACCTCGGCGGTCAACCGGGAGATCTCGGCGGTCAACTGCTCCCGTTGCTTCTGGGCCTCGGCGAGCCGGACCTTGTACCCGACCGTCTGCCCAGGCCGCGCCTGGTCGGCCGTGCGCAATACCTCGTCGCGCCAATTGGTGTGGGTCGAGTAAAGCGCGACGGCGAACGCCATGAACAGCAAGCTCATGACGAACACCGCGAACACGAAGATCTTGCCGATGATGTTCATGGGATCCCCGCTGAGGGCGCCCGGCCACCCCACGGGGGCGGGTGCGGCGGTGCATGCCGTGCTGACAACCGAGAATAGTTGTGCATCGGCCGGGGGGTCAACGCGTCTGGAGCGGCCCGGGACCCGCCGTTCCAGCCTCCCGCGCCGCCGCCGGATCCCGCCGCAGCCATTCCCGGAAACACCCGGTCAGGGCGACTGCCAGGATCGCCACGGTCACCCCGGTCGGCACACTCCCCCAGGTCAACCAGGGACTTTCACGCCCGTCGGTGGCCACCACGGCCCGGAGGGTGGCGGTCGCCCGGCGCGGGCCCCGGGCCCGGATCCGGCCGGCACCGTCGATCACCGCGGAGAACCCGGTGTTGGCGGCGACCACCAGCGGCGTCCGGACCTCGACCGCCCGGAAGACGGCGCTGGTGAGGTGCATGTCGAGTTCGCTCGACCCCCAGAACCAGCCGTCGTTGGTGAGGTTGACGAGCACGTCGGGGCGACCTCCAGCGGCCGCGAGCCGGTTGACGATCGCGCGGATCGCCTCCGGGAGCGTGGTTTCGTAACAGATCGTGGGCGCGATCCGGCACCCCTCCAGATCGACCGCCACCGGCTCACGGCCGGCCGTCAGCCCAGCCGGGAGAGGGGTGAGCCGCTGGAGCCAGGGGATCCGGTCCGCCAGCGGGACGTATTCCCCGAACATCACCCGATGCATCTTGTCGTACCGGGCCCGGATCCGCCCCGTGCCGTCGAGACACACCGCGGTGTTGAAGTACCGGGCCCCGGCCGGGAGGCGGGGATCGACCTCCTGGCGGTCGACCCCGACCAGCCACGTGGTCCCGTAACGCCGGGCGTAGGACGCCAGCGCCGCGCGCCGCTCGGTCTCGATCGCCTCGCGGCATTCGCGCTGCCGTCGCTGATCGAGCGCGGCCGATGGCGGTTCCGTGGCCGGTCCGAGGACGCGGTCGACGACGGCGTCGGGGAGACGTTCGGCCGGATCGATGTCGACCAGCCCGTAGCGCCACATCGTCTCCGGCCAGACGATCAGGTCGGGGAGCCGGTCGTCTTCGGCGAGGCCCGCGCGCGTCAAACCGTCGTAGTGTTCGAGCACCTCGCCGGCGGCTTCGGGGTCGTGCTTGAGCTCGGTGTCGATCGATCCCTGGACGAGGAGCACGTCGAGGCAGGACCGCGCCGCGCCGATCGCCGCCGGCTCCGTCGCCAGCCGCCACCCGCCGTAGGCCATCGCCAGGCCGAGCAGTGTCCCGGCACCGGCCAGCACCCGGAGCGTGCCGGCGGGGTGCCGCGGTGCCGAGCCGCACCCGGGCGGTGCCGGCAGCGCCGTCGCCAGCGCCGCGGCGACGGCCATCACCAGGCCACCGACGCCACAGGCACCGAACAGGTCGGCCACCTGGAGGAGCGGCAGGACGCGCCACTGTGTATGGCCGAGGGCCCCGAGCGTGAACCCACCGAGGATCCAGCCGCGCGCCTGCTCGAGGCCGACCCAGGCTACCGGCGCTGCCACCACCAGCCCCCAGCCCCAGGCTCCCGTCATGCGGCGGGCGGCGGCCACGAACAGCGGCAGCGAGCACCCCAGATACGCCGACAGCGCGATCCAGCCCAGCGACGTCGCCGGATGGGGCAGCCGCAGCCAGTGGAGCGTGAGCATCCAGTGGAGCCATCCCGCAACGAACAGCGTGCCCCAGGGAATCGCCCCCCGGGAGCGGACCAACCACAGCCACGGGAACGGTGCCACCCAGGCCAGCATCCACAGATCAGCCGGTGGCTGGACGAGGAACATGCTCACGGCGCCGGCGAGCGCCAGCCACCGCGCCGTCCACGGGCCGGTGCCGGCCGCATCGGCGGGGGAGACGGGAGCGGTCACGGGGCGGCCCCCGCAGCGCCCCTGAACGCCGCCAGCACGTCCCCCGGGGCGACCACGGCGTCCTCGTCGACGCACTGGTGCACCAGCCACCCCGACACCGGTGCCTCGAGGTCGAGCGTCGCGCCGCCGGCCACCAATTCGACGATCCGGTCTCCCTCGCTGACCGCGGCCCCTTCGGGCACGAGCCACAGCGACACCAGCACCTGCCCGTCGCCGAGACCGAGATCGGGCACAACCAAGAGGTGCTCGGCCGGGGAGGTGCCGGCGGGTGCCGGATCGACGTCCATCGAGGTCTCTCCCGGAAGCCGCCGGTGTCTCGCGCGGCCGCCGACGTCGTTCGACCGGGCGGGCCGCTCCGCCACCGCCCCGGGTCACGGACGTCCCGGCCCCCACCGGCTAGCGCTGCTCGCGCAGCCAGGTGAGGACGACGCGCCCCACCGCCCCGAGCGACTCGGCCGAGCAGCGGGCGGCGACGTCCTCGGTGGTGTGCCAGTGGGGATAGTCGAAATCGATGACGTCGCAGGTCGGGATCCGGGCGATGTTGCGCAGCGGCACGTGGTCGTCGTCGACACGGTACCGCGGCCGGGGCACGAACTGCCGCACGCCGAGCCGGGCGGCGACTCCCCACAGCGATTCGACGACCGGGCGGGTGTCGTCCCACTCGACGCTGTACTGCTCCTGCCAGATCGCGAGGTCGGCGTCGCCGACCATGTCGAGGAGCACGCCGCACCGGTAGCGGCGGACGTCGGTGCCGGCGGGCCGGCCGGCGAGGTACTCGCGGGCGAAGTGCCGCGACCCGAGGAAGTAGGGATCGCGCGGGGAGACGACGCACTCCTCGGCGTCGAAGCAGACGAAGTCGACGCCGACCGGCCCCTCCAGCGCCGGCATCCACCGCGCCAGTTCCATCAGCACCGCGACGCCGCTGGCGCCGTCGTTGGCCCCGACGAACACCCCGCGCGGGTCGACCGGATCGCGGTCGGGAAAGGGACGGGTGTCGTAGTGGGCGGCCAGCAGGATCCGGTCCTTCCGGTCTGCGTGCCACTCGACGATCAGGTTCTCCATCTCGATCGACTGTCCGGTGCGCGGATCGCGGCCACGGAAGCGCTGCGGAACGACGGTCGCGCCGGCGGCGCGGAAGTGGTCGGAGAGCAGTTGTCGCTGTCGCGCCATCCCCGGCGATCCACTCGGCCGCGGCCCGAGGCCGACGAGGCCTTCGAGATGGGCCATCGCCCGGGCTCCGGAGAAGTCGTCCGCCGTCGGCTCCGCGGCCCCGGCCACAAGCGCGACGGAGAACAAGGCTGCCGAGAGGAACTGCAGCGGCGGGGCAACGCGACGATTCATGCGCCGAGTGTAGCGGTCGGCGGAACGATCGATCCATGGCATCCTGGCCGCCCCCGCACGGGGCGGTGGAGCGGACAACCATCGCCGGCTACATTCCAGGGCGCGGGGTCGCCGTGGCGGTGCCTTCCGCCAGGGCCGGTGGTCGCAGCGGATCAGGGAGGGGCCATGCCGGGGGAGACGAGACGCAACTGCCGCGGGTGGGCGATCTGCCTCGCCCTCGGGCTCACGTGTGCCGGCGGCGCCGCCCGCGCGGGCGGCGGGCCGGAAAACGTGTTTCTCGTCGTCAATTCGACCAGCGGCGGCAGCATCGCCGTCGCCAATGCCTACGTGCGGCTGCGGCGGATCGCCCCGATCAACGTCTTCATGATCCCCTGGGAGGGGAGCAGCGAGGCGGTGTCGATCGGCGCGTTCCGCGACCAGATCCTGACCCCGATCCTCAAGACGATCGATGCCCGTCGGCTGTCGACCCAGATCGACCAGATCGTCTACTCGACCGATTTCCCGTGGCGCGTCGACTTCAAGGACGAACTGCCCCCGCAGATCGCCGCCAAGGACCAGTACCCGTCGGGGTCGCTGACCGGGATGACGATGCTCTACGCCAACGTGATCGCCGGCAACTACGGCTATCTCGACGTCGCCAGCAACCATTACTACCGGCCGATCGACGGCGACGGGGTGCCGGTGACGACCTTCGGGTTCCGGAATTGGTACGGCTGGGGCCGGCTCGGCGAACTGTACGAGGCCGGCGGCACGCGCTACCTCCTGTCGACGATGCTCGGCGTCTCGATGGGACGCGGGAACAGCATCCGCGAGATCATCACCTACCTCGATTCCGCCGCCACGGCCGACGGCAGCCGGCCGGCCGGCACGGTCTATCTGGTGCAGAACGGCGACGTCCGCAGCACGACGCGGAGCAACGCTTTTCCGGGCGTAGCGCGGGAGTTGACGAAGCTCGGGGTCGGCTGCGAGATCGTCACCGGCACGTTGCCGGTACGGAAGCCCGACGTGATCGGGGTGACCACCGGCGTCGCCGACTTCGACTGGTCGGCCAGCGGCAGCACGATCCTTCCCGGGGCGATCTGCGAGAACCTCACCAGCTACGGCGGGATCTTCACCGCCTCGTCGTTCCAGACGCCGCTCTCCGTCTTCCTCCGTGCCGGGGCGGCCGGTTCGAGCGGCACCGTCACTGAACCGTTCGCCCTGCAGCCGAAGTTCCCCCATCCGGGAATCCACATCCACTACGCCCGCGGCGCGAGTCTCGCCGAGGCCTTCTACCAGTCGATCCAAGCGCCGTACCAGATCCTCGTCGTCGGCGATCCGCTCTGCCAACCGTGGGCGCGGATTCCCGATGTCGAGGTGGTATCGGTGCCCGACATGAAGGCGCTGACCGCAGGGCAGAGCCTGTCGGGCGAGGTTCTCCTCGAACCGCGCGCGGTGGCGACGGGTCCGGCGGCAGTCGACCGCTTCGAGGTGTTCGTCGACGGGATCCGCCTGGCACAGTACGGCAGCGGCGAGCGGTTTCCGCTCGACACCCGGCTGCTCGCCGACGGCTACCACGACCTGCGCGTGGTGGCGATCGAGTCCTCGCCGGTCGAGACGCAGGGGCGCGTGGTGATGCCGATCACCACGTCCAACCACGGCCGCGAGCTGGTGCTGTCGGTCGATCCCAATCCGGTCGACCTCCGCGCGACCGTCCACATCGCCGCCGTCGGCCGGGGCATCGACACGATCACCGTATTCGCCAGCGGCCGCGTGATCGGCCGGATTTCCGGACCGGACGGCGAAGTCGAGGTTCCGGCCGCCAAGCTCGGACTCGGCATGGTCACGCTGATGGCGATCGGCCGGGATGGTGCCGGGCCGACGCAGGCTGTCAACGCGATCCCGGTCACCGTCGACGTGCGCTCGGGACAGTGACCGCGACGGCACCGGGCCGCTGCCCGTGAACGCCGTCCGTCAGCGCCCGGACGGCGCGGGTCCCGCGGGTGGAGCCACGGTGGCGCTGCGGAGCCGCGTCAACCCGTCGAGAAACTCCCGGCTGGTCGACTGGAGGACGAACACCTCGCCGTCGCCGGTCGCGGCCGGCGACTGCCGGGCGGGACGGACGATGCAGATCACCTCGGCATCGCCGTGTCCACGGACGTGTTCGAGGAGACTCTCCTCGGCACCGCTCAACCGGGGCCCGACGGCGGCAGGGGCAGGGCCTCCCGGGGCAGGCACGCCGGCCGCATCTGGCCCGGGACCGGATCCCGCCGTCGGCAGGGCGCCCGAGCGGTCGCGCCGGTCGAACGCGACCGCCGGCATCTGGGTGGGCAGCGCGGGCACCGCCGCCCCCGCCGCCTCGGCGACCGCCTGGCTGGGATACGACGCACGGTACACGAACGCGAGTCCGGCCTCGTCGAGGTGCTCGTGGATCGCCGGAAGGGCGGCGAACAGCCCCTGGTCGTCGGTCGGGTCGGCGGCGTTGCAGACGCCGATCAGCGTGCCGTCGAGGCCGAACAGACCGCCACCGCTGCGTCCCTGGACAGGTTGCCCGGCGACGAGCAGGTTGGCGGGGCCGAGGTATTTGTCGACGGCCGTGACGCGGCTGTAGCGGAGGCTCGCGTCTCGTCCGCCGTCGCAACCGACCGTGACGACGCCGGCGCCGACGGAGGTCACCCGGTCGCCACCGCCGACCCGGACCGGCTCGATCGGCACGTCGGTGAAGATGCTCACCAGCGCGACGTCGCGCTCGAGATCGTAGGCGATCACCTGCCCGGCGAGACCGCGCTGGCCACGCGGGCCGAACAGATCGACCTCGATCCGTCCGCGCCCCTTCGATTCGCGGAACACGTGCCCGCAGGTGAGGATCAGCGCCTCCCCCTGGCGGCAGTCGACGACCGTGCCGGTGGCCCACGACACGCCCGTCGCCTCCTCGACGCGGAGCCGTGCCGTCGCCGCGAGCAGCCGGGCCTCGAGGGCCGCGCGCTCGGCGGGGGGAATCGTCGCCTCGGCCGGCGCGGAGGACGCGCGAGCGGGAAGCCCGGCCGACGACACCGGCACCGCGGTGGCGGGCGGGGCGACGACCTGGGCCGGTGCGGCGGCCGGCCGCGGCACGCGCGCGTCGATCGCCAGCGGCCGCGCGGGGGCTTGGGCCGGGAGCGGGATGCCGGCGAGCTCGGGGACCGGCGCGGGAGCGGCGGGCGCCGCCTGGGGCGCGACGCGTGCCCGGGCCAGCAGCCCCTCCAGTTCACCGCGCGACGTCGCGCCATTGATCCGGCCGACCTCCTCGCCGCGCACGAGCAAGACGTAGCAGGGCACACCGGTGACGGCGAAGCGGCGGACGAGATCCCCCTCGCGGTCGACGTCGACGTGGCGCACCGGCCAGCCGGCGGCGGCGATCTCGGCGACCAGCGGCGCCATCGCCCGGCAGGGACCGCACCATGATGCGGCGAAGTCGAGGAGCACCACGTCGCCCGGCGCGGGCGGCTGCGCGAGGGCGGAGGGCGCCAGCGCGAGTAGCCCCAGCGCCAGCGACAGTCCGCGGCCGAGCCGCATCACGCCGCGCACGGGGCCGGAGGCGAACGCGTGCATCCGAAGCTCCGGGAAGGGCCGGGGGACACCGACGGGCGCGGCAGGCAGCGGCCGGGCTGACGGGAGGGGGCGGATAGTGCCGGCGACCAGCGGCGCCGACAAGGCCACTTTCAGCCCTGCCGTGGGGCGCGGCGTGGCGCCGGCGTTCTCCATCCTCGCGCCGCCATTTCCCCCGCCACACTCCCTTCCTACAATCCGCGTTCCTCTCACCCCCTCGCGCCCGGCATGGCTTCACCCGCATCGCGCCGCATCCTCGTGACCGCGGCGCTCCCCTACGCCAACGGGCACATCCACCTCGGTCACCTGGTGGAGTACGTCCAGACCGACATCTTCGTCCGGTTCCAGAAACTGCGGGGGCACGACTGCATCTTCCTCTGCGCCGACGACACCCACGGCACGGCGATCATGATCCGGGCCCGTGCCGAGGGGCGCGGCGAGCACGAGGTGATCGCCGAGATGCGCGCGGCCCATCTCGCCGACTTCGCGGGGTTCGAGATCGGCTTCGACCACTACGGCAGCACCGACAGCGACGCCAATCGCCGGCTGTGCGCCATCGTGTGGCAGAGCCTGCGCGACCGGGGATTGGTCGCCGGCCGTGCCGTGGAGCAGCTGTTCGACCCGGTGGCCGGGGTGTTTCTCGCCGACCGGTTCGTCCGCGGAACCTGCCCGCGCTGCCGGGCCACCGACCAGTATGGTGACGCCTGCGAGAAGTGCGGCGCGACCTATTCGCCCGCCGACCTCGTCGATCCGCGGAGCACGCTCTCCGGTGCGACCCCCGAGGTGCGGTCGGCCGAGCACCTGTTCGTCCGGCTCGAACCGCTGCAGGAGTTCCTCCGCGGCTGGACGCAGTCGTCGGGTGCCCTCGCCCCGCAGGTCGCCAACTACCTCACCGGCCACTTCCTCGGCGAGCCGCTCCGCGACTGGGACGTGTCGCGACCGGCGCCGTATTTCGGCTTCGAGATCCCCGACGCCCCGGGGCACTACTGGTACGTCTGGTTCGACGCTCCGGTCGGCTATATCGCCGCCACCGAGGAATGGGCGGCGGCCCGGGGAGGGTCGTGGCGCGACTGGTGGCAGCCGGGCGACGCTCCGCCGGCGGAGATCCACCACTTCATCGGCAAGGACATCACCTACTTCCACACCCTGTTCTGGCCGGCGATGCTCGCCGCGGCCGGCCTCACGCTGCCGACGAAGGTGCGGATCCACGGCTTCCTCACCGTCAACGGGGAGAAGATGTCGAAGGCACGGGGGACGTTCGTCCTGGCGCGAACCTACCTCGAGCACCTCGATCCGGCGGCGCTGCGCTACTACTACGCGGCGAAACTGTCGGGAGACATCGACGACATCGACCTCAACCTCGACGACTTCGCCGCCAAGGTGAATGCCGACCTCGTCGGCAAGGTGGTCAATCTCGCCAGCCGGACGGCCCGCTGGTTGGAAGCGACCGGGCTGGCGGACCGGTATCCCGAGGACGGTGGCCTGTTCGCCCGCGCGGCCGCCGACGGCGCCGCGATCGCGGCAGCCTACGAGGACTGCGACTTCGCCCGGGCGATGCGCCTGATCATGGCCGCGGCCGATCGTGCCAACGCCTACGTCGACGCCGAGCAACCGTGGAAGCTCGCCAAGGCCGGCCCCGCCTCGGCCGCACGGCTGCGCGACGTGGCGACCGTCGCCCTCAACCTGTTCCGGCAACTCGCGGTCTACCTCGCCCCCGTCCTGCCACGGCTCGCCGCCCAGACCGGGAACCTGGTCGGCGGCCCGATCCGCTCGTGGGACGAGTCTCAGCAGCCCCTCGTCGGCCTGCCGGTGGCCCCGTTCACGCCGCTGGCAACGCGCGTCGATCCGGCCCGGATCGCGGCGCTGCTGGCCGCGACGACTCCCTCCCCGACTGCCCTTGAACCCCCTTCCACCACAGGCGCACCGATGACGACCGATCCCGGAGCCCCCCTCGCCGCCGAGCCCCTCGCCCCGACCTGCACGATCGACGACTTCAGCCGGGTCGACCTCCGCGTCGCCCGGATCGTCGCCGCCGAGGAGGTCGCCGATTCCCGGAAGCTCCTCAAGCTCGCCGTCAGCCTCGGCGGCGACACGACGCGGACCGTGTTCGCGGGGATCAAGGGATTCCACGCGCCGGCGGACCTCGTCGGCCGGCTGGTCGTGGTCGTCGCCAACCTCGCCCCGCGGACGATGAAGTTCGGCACCAGCGAGGGGATGGTCGTCGCTGCCAGCGGCGCGGGAGCGGAGGGTGTCTACCTGCTCTCCCCCGATGCCGGGGCCCTCCCCGGCATGCGGCTGCACTGACCGGCCGGCCGGCGGCGCTGGACCGTATAGTTGGCTCGGTTTCCCCGCCCGCCCCGTCCCTCCGGGAGGCTGTCGCCATGCCCCAGCGCACGATCCTGTTCGCCACCGATTTTTCCACCGCCAGCGACGCGGCGCTGCACCACGCCGAGGCCCTGGCCCGCCAGGCGGGTGCGCGCTTGCTCATCGTCCACGTCGAGGAGCCGCCGCTCGCCTACGGGGGGGGCGAGCTCTATTACGGGATCCCCGAGCCCGATTCGGCGCGGATCCAGGCGATGCTCGAGGCCGTCAAGCCCGCCGCGCCCGACGTCCCCTTCACGCACCGGATGGGGATCGGCGATCCGGCGGCGGAAATCGTCAGGATCGCCGGTGACGAGGGGGTCGAATTGATCGTCATCGGCACCCATGGCCGAACCGGCATGCTGCGCCTCCTGATGGGAAGCGTCGCCGAGGCGGTCGTCCGCCGCGCACCCTGCCCGGTGATGGTCTACCGGGCACCCGTGCCGGCCACGGTGCCGGCCTGAGAGGAGCGCCCGGTGCGCGACGGCCCGCGTTCCGCGTCTGAAACCCACGACCTGCTCCGCCGCCGCGCCGCCCTGCGCGCCGCGCTGCGCCGGTTGTTCGACGAGCGCGGCTTCGTCGAGGTCGACACGCCGGTGCTCTCCGCCGAGGTCGTGCCCGAAGCCCACATCGATCCGTTCGTCCTCCACCCCGACGGGCCCGGGGCGGCGCCGGCCTACCTCCAGACCAGCCCCGAAGCCCTCATGAAGCGGCTGCTGGCGCGGGGCGCGGGACCGATCTACCAGTTCGCCCGCGCGTTCCGCGCCGGTGAGCGGGGCGCCCGCCACGACGTCGAGTTCGTGCTGCTCGAGTGGTACGCCCCCGGCACCACGCTCGACGACTCGGCCGAACTGGTCGCGGCGCTGTGCACGACCGCGTTGGAAACGGCGGGAATCGAGCGGATCGGCTGCGCCGAGGCGTTCGGCCATCATGCCGGCGTCGATCCGTTCACGGCCACGCCCGCCGACTGGGAAGCGGCCGCGGCGCGGCTGGGCATCGCCGCCCCCCACGGTCACGCCCCCGACGGCGACGGCTGGTTCGAACTGCTGCTCGCCGAGGCGGTCGCCCCGCGGCTCGGCCATGACCGGCCAACCCTCCTCGAGGGCTGGCCGGCGAGCCAGGGGGCGCTGGCCCGGCTCGATCCCGCCGATCCGCGTCGGGCACTGCGCTTCGAACTGTTCGTCGCCGGCGTCGAGTTGGCAAACGGCTGGGAGGAGGAACCGTCGCGCGAGGAACTGGCCCGGCGCATCGACTCGGCCAACCGGACCCGCGCTGCCAGCGGTCGGGAACCCCTTCCCGTCCCGCAGCGGCTCCTCGCCGCCCACGGCGCCGACATGCCCAGGGGAACCGGCGCCGCCCTCGGCTTCGATCGCCTCGCGATGCTCGCCGCCGGTGCCGATGGCATCGACGCCGCCCGCTGCTTCTCGTCGCGCGACGCCTGAGCGCGACGGGAGCCGGCACGTTCACCCGCCCGGGAGCCCGGCAGCGCGGGGGTCGGCGAGCTTGAACACCTGCCAGGAATCGTAGACCCGGCCTTTGCGCGTCAGCGGCAGGCTACGGAGGATCATCCGTGCCTTCACCTCGCCGCCCGTCGCGCCGCCGCACGGTCCGAGCCTGACAGCCGCCACCCACAACCGCGCATCCTCGGGCATCGTGCCCTCGATGACCACGCTCGGCGTTGCGCCAGGGCCGCAGTCGCGGATCGCCGCCGCCACCGGATGCTTGGCGAGCAGCGCCTCGAGCGGCTCGTCGAGCGACCCGGGCATCATCGGGCCACGGTCGATCGCGCCTGCGTCGAGCATCTTCGCCGCATCGGTGACGTTACCCTGCTGGACGGTCGCCACCCAGTGCCGCACGGTCGCCTCGGCCCGGCGACCGGCCACCCAGCGCCCGACCAGATGCCCGGAGATCGCCTGGGAAGCGAATCCGATGGCGAGGAACAATCCCGCCAGCGCCGCCCAGCGCCCGACCTTCGTGGCGCCGTCCCGGCCGACATCGGCCAGGGCCACCAGTGCCAAGAGCGTGGCCAGCAGCGGCACCACCCAGAACAGCGGACCGAGGAGGGCGATCGCCGACACGATCCCGCCGATGGCGGCGGCCACGGCCAGCCAGCTTACCGGCCGGTAGTCACCCGATTCGTCCACCACGGCCGCTTACTCCCGGTTGACCCGCAGCCCCTCGGCCCGCTCCAGCGCCGCCCGGCGGTCGCCGTAGGCGAGGATGAACCGCGCGTCACGATCGAAGACGTCGGCCCGGTTCGCGCCGGGCCTGCCGAACGGACCGTGCTCGGTGGAAAACCGCGTCCAGGCGAGCCATTTCCTGTCGGGGGCGAACCCGAGGAACATCGTCGATTCGGGGGTCGGCTGGACGAGATCGCGCGGCACCGCGGCGGTGTGGAGGGAGGCCGCGGTGAAGCAGACCATCAACCACCCGGCCATCATCCCGACCAGCGCGCTGCCGCCCAGCTCGACCTGCTTGACGAACTTGACCTTGGTCCGCGACAGCCGGTCGGTGACCTCGCGCATCACCAGGAGCACCAGCGCGAACAATCCCCACCAGGCGAGGAAATCGATCAGGTAGGTGAAGGTCGGCAGATGGCCGTCGGCGAAGTTCGCGACGACCGGGTACCAGGCGGTGGCCGCGGTCGTCGCCGCGAGGAGGTTGAGGAAAATCACCATCGCGCTCCACAGCCCCTCGCGGACGAGCACGAGGGTGACGGCGAGGAACACGATCGCGAGGAGGATGGTGACGATCATGGCTGCTTTCCGGCAGTTCAGGACTTCGCGGCGAACACGCGCTGCAACTCCTCGAGCCCCGTGACGTTCTCGAGCACCAACCGCAGCCCCTCGTCGCGCATCGGCTGGAGGCCGTCCTTCTCCGCCGCGCGGCGGAGCGTGGCGGCATCGACCTTCTTGGCGACCGCCTGCCGCAGGGTCGGGCCCGAGGCCAGCTCGAAGATTGCCGTCCGGCCGAAGTAGGCGCTGCCCCCGCACAGCCGGCAGCCGTGCTCGCTGGGCTTCTTGAGGAACGGCAACTCCTCGGGTGTCTTCTTCAGCTTTGCCAGCAGGTCGGGCTGCGGCACGAATTGCTCCCGGCACTTCGGGCACAGCTTCCGCACCAGCCGCTGCGACAGCGATCCGATCAGCGTCCGGGCGAAGAGGTCGGCGGGAACACCGGCGGCGGCGAGCCGGGCTACGGCGTCGACGGCGTCGTTGGCCCGGAGGCTGATGATCACCATCTGCGAGTCGTCGGCGAGCTCGAGCAACTTGACCGCCAGATCCTTGTCGGTCAGGTCACGGGTCACGATCCCGCGCGGGTATTCGCGCATCGCCGTCTCGAGGGCGGCGACGGGCGTCGTCCCCGAGCGGGCGTCGTAGCGGACCGGCTTGACGTTCTGGATCTCGCGCGGCGGGGCGGCGGCGTCCTCGATGGAGATGAAGTCCCGGAGGAGCCGGTCGCAGGCGAGGACGACGACGTCGAAGGTGGTCGACAGGCCGTTGCCGCGCGGCGACGACACCAGCAGCACGCCCTTCTCCAGCGCCAGCAACTCACGGAGCCGCTCGGCGATCGGCTTCGGGACGCCGAGGTCGTCGTAGCCCTTGAACAGCAGTGCCGGAGACTCGATCTGCACGAGCATCTGTTCGCCGCCGTGGGCCGAGCGGACGGTCAACCGGCAGTTCCGCGGCTTGCCGTCGGACAGCACGGCGAAGGTCCCCGAGAGCTGGCCACGCCGCTCCTTCGGCTCGTGGCCGGTGAGCGTCTTGAGGGTGACGGCGATCGCGTCGGCCACTGGCCGCTCGAGCGGCGGGGCGTCGGCCCACACCTCGCCCGTCTTCCGCCCCCCCTTGCTCTTGAACACCCGCTGCGGCATCCACACCCCGTCGACCTCGTTGCGGAGGTTGACGACCGACGGCCCCCACTCGAGAAGCAGCGTCGAGGCCCGTGCCGCGACGGCCTGTTGAAGGATCTTCTTCGTCTCCTCGATCCCGGGAGTGGCCGCCGCCGCCTCCGAGCGGGCCTTGTTATCGGCCTCGTCCTTGCCCCCGACCGGCAGCAGGGTGATCGCCGGGAGGGCGTCGGCCGGCTCGTCGCCGACCTCCATGTGGATCCCGAACCGGCCCAAGACCCCGGCCAGTGCCCGGCGGGCATGGCCGACGGTGAGGATCTTCTCCGACTCCTTGAGCTTGGCGTTCCGCCGCCCGGCATAGACGAACAGCGGCACCAGCCAGCCCAGCCCCATCAGTACCTGGCCGATGATCGCCGAGGGGACGAGCCAAGCGACAAGCGCGGTGAGGAAGAACGGGACCGTCGTCACCGCGCCCCAGAGGTTGGGCTGGATGTTGCGCTTCGAGGCGTCGCGCGTCACCCAGTCGGAGGACGCGGTCCAGCAGAGGACCAACAGCCACCACGTCACCAAGGGCAGGATCGCCAGCCCACCGCCAGCCGGCCGGTCGAGCCACTCCGGGCTGGGCACGGGCCAGCCGTCGTCGGCGCGGGCGATCGCGCCACCGGTCACGGCCGCGTGGAAGGCGACGACGAGCACTGCCGGGAGGCAACGGCCCCGCATCACGAGACACCGATCCCCTTGAGGGCCATCATCAGCGCCTCGCGGTTGGGGGCGATCTCGAGCGCGTCGTTGCGATCGATGAGTTGCTGGTCGATGAGCGACTTGAGGCTCGCCGTGAAATCCTGCATGCCGTCCTTCGCTGACTTCTTGATGTGGTCGGCGATCAGGTGCTCCTGCTCTTCGAGGACGTACTTCCGTACCAGCACGTCGAAGTACAGCACCTCGCAGATCGGCACCCGGCTGACGCCGGGGCGGATGCTCTTGAGGAGCTTCTGGGCGATGATCCCCTTCATGTTGAAGGCGATCGCGCTGCGGATCGCGGCGTGCTCTTCCTGTGGAAACAGGTCGAGGATCCGGCCGATCGTGCTCGGGGCACTCGCGGCGTGGATCGTACCGAATACCAAATGTCCGGTCTCGGCGGCGTGGATCGCAGTCTTGAAGGTTTCCACGTCGCGCATCTCGCCGACGAGGATGATGTCGGGGTCCTCGCGGACGGCGTGCTTCATCCCGATCTCGAAGTTCTTGACGTCCTGGCCGATCTCGCGCTGGTTGATCAGGCACTTGTCCTCGGTGAACACGAACTCGATCGGGTCCTCGAGCGTGAGGATGTGCTTGCGGTAGTTCTTGTTGATGTAGTTGAGCATCGAGCCGATCGTGGTGCTCTTGCCGGAGCCGGTGACGCCGGCGAGCAACACCATGCCTTGATCGAGCTGGCAGAGCCGCTCGATCGACGTCGGCAGGAACAGCCCCTTGAAGTCGGGGATCGTGTTGTTGACGCGCCGCGCCACCAGCCCCATCGCCCCCTGCTGATGGAGCAGGTTGACACGGAACCGCCAGCGGACGCCGTCGACCGGCACGGTGTAGGCGAAGTCGCAGCCGCCGTCGTTCTCGAGGATCCGCCGCTGGCGCTCGTCGAGCATCGGCAGGCACAGCCGCCGCATCTGCTCGTCCTCGATCTTCGGCGCCTTGAGCGGCTGCAAGGCCCCCTTCACGCGGACGATCGGTGGCTGGCCGACCTTGAGGTGGAGGTCGCTACCCATCAGCTTCACCAGCGCCTCGAACAGCCGGTCGATCTCGAGCCGCGGGCGGCCGCCGCTGGCGACCGGCTTCTCGGACGCGGCCTCGGCTGCCGGCTGGGCCGGGATCTCGGCCACGGATGGGGTGGCCGGTGCAGGGGCTGACGCAGTCGCACTGTCGATCGTCGCCATCGGACGGTGATCCCAACGAGGATGACGTATTGCCCGCACCTCTAGGGTGCGGCGGGCGGACGGACGGGAATCCCCCGGGCCAGGAACAGTTCCTTGACGTCCCGGATCGTACACTGCCCGAAATGGAAGATTCCAGCGGCCAGCGCCGCATCCGCCCCTCCCTCGGTCACCGCCGCAGCGAGGTGCTCGGGGGCGCCGGCGCCGCCGCTGGCGACGACCGGGATCCGCACCGCCCGGCTGACCGCGGCGGTGATCTCCAGATCGTAGCCGTCGCGCGTGCCGTCGCGGTCCATGCAGGTGAGGACGATCTCCCCGGCACCGAGCTGTTCGACGCGCCGCGCCCATGACACCGCGTCGAGGCCGGTCGGCTCGCGGCCGCCGGAGATGAACACCTCCCAGGCCTCGCTGCCGTCGCCGCGGCGGACCCGCTTCGGATCGATGTTGACGACCGTCGCACAGCTCCCGAGCCGGTCGGCGACCGCCGCGATCAGGTCCGGGGTGCGGACGGCGGCCGAATTGATGCTCACCTTCTCGGCACCGGCTTGGACGAGGCGGCAGGCGTCGTCGAGCGTGCGGATCCCGCCGCCGACGGTGAACGGCATGAACACGCTCTCGGCGACGCGGCGGACGACGTCGAGCATGATCGCGCGGCCTTCGTGGCTGGCGGTGATGTCGAGGAACACCAGCTCGTCCGCCCCCTCGGCCTCGTAACGCGCCGCGACGGCGACCGGATCCCCGGCGTCGACGAGATCGACGAACCGCGTCCCTTTGACGACGCGCCCCCGGTCGACGTCGAGGCAGGGGATCACGCGGCGCGCGAGCATCGGCTTCACTCCGCGCGCCGCGGAGTGCCGATCACCCCTTCGACGGGGCTCGAGGCCGAGGCGTAGAGGCGCCGGGGGATTCGCCCGGCCAAAAACGCCTGGCGCCCGGCGAAGCAGGCGGCGCGCATCGCGTGGGCCATCCGCTCCGGCTCGGCGGCCAGCGCGATGGCGGTGTTGAGGAGCACCCCGTCGACCCCGAGCTCCATCGCGGCCGCGACGTCGCTGGCGGTGCCGACACCGGCATCGACGATCACCGGGTAGTCGGGGTCGTCCCCCTTGAGGAACTCCAGGCAGATCCGCAGGTTGGCGGGATTGAGGATCCCCTGCCCCGAGCCGATCGGGCTGCCGGCGGGCATCACGCTGGCGGCGCCGGCCGCCTTGAGGCGCCGGGCGACCACCGGATCGTCGCTGGTGTAGACGAGCACCGCGAACCCGTCGGCGACGAGACGGGCGGTCGCCTCGAGGGTCCCGACCGGATCGGGGAGCAACGTCTTCGGGTCGCCGAGGACCTCGAGCTTGACCCACTCGGCGCCGGGGTTGCCGAGATCGCGGAGCAGTTCGCGGCCGAGCCGCGCGACGCGGACGGCATCGTCGGCGCTGTAGCAGCCGGCGGTGTTGGGGAGGAGCGTGTACCGGGCAGGGTCGAGGAATTCGAGGATGTTCTCGCCGGCGGCGGTGACGAGCCGCTCGCGGCGGACCGCCACCGTCACGCAATCGGCCCCGGCCGCCTCCAGGCAGCGGACCATCGACGCCATCGACGGATACTTGCCGGTGCCGACCACGAGGCGGCTGGCAAGCGTGAGGCCGGCGACGCGGAGTGGCCGGTCGGCCAGCGCGGCATCGACGACGGGCACGGGGCCGACGGCCATGGAAGGTCCCGGCGGCTCAGCCGCCGCCGACGAGGGTCACGATCTCGATCACGCTGCCGGATTCCAGCATACAGCCGGCGAGCCGTGCCCGGGGCACGACGCGCCCGTCGATCTCGACGGCCAGCGGTCGCCCGGCCAGCCCGAGCGCCACCACCAGGTCGTGGGCGGTGGCCCCGGCCGGCACGGTGCGGGGCGTGCCGTTGACGGTCACCACCGACTGGCCGTCGGCAGGTGATCGGCCGCGTGGCTCGGCGGCGTCGGACGGGCCGCGCTCCGGCTCTATGGCACCGCTCATCGGGTCTTGCCACCACCGCGCGGATTGACGACGTCGAGCCGCACCAACTCCGCAAACGCCCCGGCAGCCGGCGCGGTCAGCGACGGAATGCCGTACGCCACCGTGGTCCCGGTCGCCGAGTCGGTGACGAACAACGCCGACGGCGACAGCGTGAGCGGCCCGAGACGGGTGACGTTGGCGATTCCCGACACGAGGAGGAACTTGGGGTTCTTCGCCTGACCAGGCTTGAATCCCAGGTCCTTGAGGACGTTGGTCTTGTAGAGGCCGGTGAACTTCCCCGTCGCCGGTTTGAGAATCCCGCCGGACAGGTCGCCGGTCTCGAAGTCGAGGAGGAACAGCCCCTCGAAGCCGTCGAGCGGCACCGTGCAGGTCGCGAACGAGCCTTCGGCGAGGCTCGAGGCGGCGCGCACCGCCGGCAGCGTTTCGGGCGACCGGAGTCGCGGCCCCACGCAGCACGCGACGCCGGCCACGAAGCCGGCCCCCGCGACGACGAACCAACCGGGAATCCGCAGTCCACGCCGCTCCATCGCCGTATCCCTCCTGGTTCCGCTCTCACGCCATCGGCGGTCCATCCTAGCAGCCGTCGGCGCGTGCTCTCGCGCCGGCGGACGGCGCTGGACCGTCACTGAAGACCGCTCAGGGCTTGGGAGCCTCCGCCGGCGGCGCGGGAGCCGGCGGAGGAACCTCCTGAAGGAGGTGGAGGCGGAACTTGCCCAGCGCGTGGGTGCCGTCGGCGTGCTGCTGGTCGATCGAAATCGACAGCGGGCTGCCGGCGGGAACCACCACGTCGGTGGACAGGTCGTAGGAGGCGACGTGATTGGCGCCGATCCCGCCGCCGATCGCCCAGCCGCTGTCGGCCTTGTCGTCGAGCGTGCCGGCGATGGCGTAGTTCTCCTGCTCGAAGTCGGCCTTGGCGCCGGCGAACTTGACCGCGGTCGGCGTCTCCGCGCCCCCCGCGGGCCCGAATTGGACGGCGAACGTGCTGACGACGAAGTTCCCGTTGTCGGCCCGCCCCGGTCCCTTCGCGGGCAGGGTGTCATCGGCCAGAGCCTCGAGCCTGACACCCTTGAGGTTCCCACCCGCGGGGACGACCGCCTTGAGCGTGTAGGTGTCCTTGGCACGGTTGCCGGTGACGAGCACGACGCCGTCGGCGCCGATCGCCGCGGTCGCGCCGGCCGCACTGGTGAACGCGGTCGGGACCAG
Organism: Planctomycetota bacterium; assembly: GCA_016872555.1. NCBI lineage: Bacteria > Pseudomonadati > Planctomycetota > Planctomycetota bacterium. Next base: position 52,073 of record VGZO01000005.1, on the reverse strand, counting down.
CGCCACCCACTGCGGCTGCGGCGGCGGGGGGGGCGGCGGGGGCACGAGCTTCGGCTCCGGCACCGGCACGATTCGCCCGCCGGCGTGGCTGCCGATGAACAGCGACTTGCCGTCAGGGGAAAAGGTCACGGTCCAGAGGCTCGACTTGATCGCCTCCGGCCCATACTGCTCCGCGCGCGACGCGGTGTCCCAGAGCTTGACGACGCCGTCGAGGCTGGCGGTCGCCAGCCGGCTGCCGTCGGGAAGGAAGGCGGCGCTGGTGACCCAGTCCTTGTGACCGGCGAGCGTGCCGAGCTCCTTGTTGTCGGCCGTGTTCCACAGCTTCGCCGTCCGGTCGGCGCCGCCGCTGACGATCTTCGTGCCGTCGGGCGACCAGGCGAGCGTCCAGAGGGCGTCGCCGTGCCCCTCGAGCTTCGCCTTCTCGGCGCCGTCGGCGGCGTTCCACAGTTTGACGAGCTTGTCGCCGCCGCCGGTGGCCAGCGTCGCCCCGTCGGGGGAGAAGGCGAGGCAGGTCGTGGCCGCGGCATGGGCCGTGATCGCCCGGACTTCGGCGTTCGTGGCCGTGTCCCACACGACGACCGTGCCATCCTCCCCACCCGTCGCCAGCTTGGTGCCGTCAGGGGAGAAATCGAGCGACCGGACCCATCCCTTGTGCTTCTTGAGGTCGGCCTTGAGGGCCCGCGCGGGCAGGTCCCAGAGCTTGACCAAGCCGTCGTAGCCGGCAGTCGCCGCGAGCTTGCCGTCCTTCGACACCTTCACCGCCCAGACAGCGGTCGGGTGGCCGGCGAGGTCGCCGATCCGGTTGCCGTCGGCGGCATTCCAGACGACGACGTCGCCGGGGCGGTAGAGGAGGCTCTCCCCACCGGCGGTGACCAGCTGCGCCCCGTCGCGCGTGTAGTCGGCGGCGATGATCCAGCGGGTGAACGCCGGGAGGTTCGGCGCCGGGGCGGGGGCCGCGGCGGCCGGTTCCTGGGCGGCGCCGGGGAGGACGGCGAGAATTCCCCAGGCTGCGAGGGCGCAGCCGGCCGACAGCCAGACGGGAATGCGGGTGGCACGACGCATGGATGGGCAGCTCCACGGGGTCGCTCCGGGGTCCGACCGACGCCGTCCCGACCCGGAGCGGCGGTGAGTATAGTTTCGCCCCGGGGGCCGGTTCCAATCGGCTCCCGCGTGTTCGATCCGGTTCTCCCAGGGTGACCCGATGGCGACCAAATCCCGCCCGACGTCCGCCAAGCCGAGTCGCGCCGACGTGGTCCTCGTGGCCAGCGGCGACCTCCGTGAAGAGGCCAACCGCACCTGCTGGCCGGCCCAGCGCGACATGGAGACGGCCCTCGCCACGGCGCTGTCGCGCGCCGGACGGAAACTGGTGCGCGGCCACGCCGTCTCCAAAGCGCGCGGCCACGGCTTCATCGGCAGCGCGCGCGAGGGGCTCGACGTGTTCGCCCATGTCGATCCGGAAGCGCCGCTGGTCGTCGCCGAGGCGGTGTGGCAGTACTCGAACCACGTCCTCCCCGGGCTCTCGACCCATTCCGGCCCGATCCTCACCGTCGCCAACTGGTCGGGGCAGTGGCCGGGGCTGGTGGGGATGCTCAACCTCAACGGGTCGCTCACCAAGGCCGGCGTGCCCTACGCCACGCTGTGGGCCGACGACTTCGCCAGCCCGAGCTTCGCCCGCCACCTCCAGGCCTGGCTCGACCGGGGCACGGTCCACCACGACACCAGCCACGTCGTGCCGATCGGCGCCGTCCGCGTGCCCCCCAAGCTCGACCAGCTGGGCCGCCAGATCGCCGCCACGCTCGTCCACCACAAGGCGCTGATGGGGGTCTTCGACGAGGGCTGCATGGGAATGGAGAACGCGATCATCCCCGACCGCCTCCTCCACGCCACCGGCGTGTTCAAGGAACGCCTCAGCCAAAGCGCGCTGTACCACGAGACGACGCGTGTCAACGAGGCGGAGGGCAAGGAGGTGTTCCGCTGGCTGGAGAAGGCGGGGATGACCTTCCACTTCGGCCGCAACGACGCCACCGACCTTTCCCGCGAGCAGGTGCTGTGGCAGTGCCGGATGTACGTCGCCACGCTGCGCCTCGCCGACCGCTTCGGCTGCGACCTGGTCGGGATCCAGTACCAGCAGGGCCTCAAGGACCTGCTCCCCGCCAGCGACCTTGTCGAGGGGATGCTCAACGACTCGAAGCGCCCGCCGGTCACCGCCGAGGGGTCGAGCCGGATCCTCCACAAGGGGCGGCCGCTGACCCACTTCAACGAGGTCGACGAGTGCGCCGGCCTCGACGGCCTGCTCACGCAGCGCGTCCACGAGGCCCTCGGCGAGCCGGTCGAGAACACGCTCCACGACATCCGCTGGGGCGACTGGGACCAGTCCCACTCCACCGACCAGTGGGTCTGGGTGTTCGAGATCTCGGGCGCCGCGCCGCCGGCACACTTCATCGGCGGGTGGAAGGGAGCACATGGCTACCGGCAACCGCCGATGTACTTCCGGCTCGGCGGCAGCACGCTCGCCGGCGTGTCGAAACCGGGGGAGATCGTCTGGAGCCGGATCTGGGTCGACGGCACCGGCCCTGCCGAGAAGCTCTGCATGGACATCGGCCGGGCGGCGGTGGTCCGGCTCCCCGACGGGGAGACGCGCCGGCGCCTCGACGCCACCACGCCGCAGTGGCCGATCATGCATGCCGTGACCTACGGCGTGTCGCGCGACCAGATGATGGCACGCCACAAAGCCAACCACGTCCAGGTCGCCTACGCCACCGACGCCGCGGCGGCCGACCGCTGTGCGCTGGCCAAGGCGGCGGCGGCGCGGGCGCTGGGGATCGAGGTCGCGTTCTGCGGGACGCGCGGGCCCGGCGAGTCGGCGGCGGTCCGCTGGAACGGCTGACGGCCGGATCGTCCTGGTATCATCGCGCCGCGTCGATCCGCCGGTCGCCCGCCGTGGCGTGAGCCGTGGCCGGCGATCGTGGCATCCCCGTCGCGCACCGCGAGGCTCCGATGGCAGCAGGCTTCCTCGGCATCGACGCCGGCACCCAGGGACTGTCGGTGATCCTCACCGACCCGGCGCTGCGGATCGTCGCCACCGGCTCGGCGGGCTACGGCATGGTTCCCGGCCTCGCCGCCGAGTGTTACGAGCAGGCGCCGGCCGACTGGGAGCACGCCCTGGCCGCCGCGATGGCCGACGTCCGCGCCGCGGCGGCGCGCCGCGGCATCCCCGTCGACGTGGCCGCGATCGGGATCGCCGGGCAGATGCACGGCGCTGTCCTCTGCGCCGCCGACTCGACGCCGCTGGCACCCGCGCGGCTGTGGTGCGACGGCCGCAACGAAGCGGAGGGGGAGGAACTGACCGCGTTGCTCGGCGTGAAGATGCCCAAGCGGATCACCGCCGCGCGCTGGCTGTGGACGCTGCGGAACCGCCCCGATCTGGCGGGCGCGACCGGTCGGCTCACGACCCCCGCCGGCTGGCTGGCGCGGCGTCTCACCGGCCAGTGGCGGCTGGGAATCGGCGATGCGGCGGGGATGTTTCCCATCGACCAGGCCACGCTCGGCTACGACCCGCGGCGCCTCGCCGCCTACGAGCGCCACGCCGCCGCCGTCCCCGGGGGACCGTTCCCCGCGCTCGGCGCACTGCTCCCCGAGGTAAGCCGCGCCGGTGGCGACGGGGGCGTGCTCGACGGCCATGGCGCCGCCCTGCTCGGCCTGCCTCCCGGCATCCCGGTTGCTCCGGCCGAGGGGGACCAGTCGGCCGCCCTCGCCGGCTCGCTGATCGGCACGGCCGGTCAGGTGGCGCTGAGCTACGGCACGAGCGTCGTCGCCAACTCGGTCGGCGACCGGCCGTTCCAGGGGGTGGCCCGGGCGATCGACCACTTCTGTGCTCCCGACGGCAAGCCGATCAACATGGTGTGGATCCGCAACGGCACGACGCCGATGAACACCGTCGTCGACCTGTTCGGCCGGGCCGGCGCGGGGAGCGGAGGGGACGCGTTCGCAACGCTGATGCCCGAGATCGTGGCCGCCCCCGACGACTGCGGCGGGATCCTCGCGCTGCCGTTCCAGGACGACGAGCCGGGGCTCGGGGTGTCGCGCGGCGGCACCGCCCTGGTGATCGGCCTCAACGAACGCAACGCCACCCCCGGCAACGTCGCCAAGGCGATGCTCCTGGCAACGGTCTTCAACCTCCGCCAGGGGAGCGACCTGCTCGACGCCCAGGGCTTCCCGCGGACCGAGGTGATCCTCTCCGGCGGGCTGACGAAGACGCCGGCCCTCGGGCAGGTGATCGCCGACGCCTTCGCCACGCCGGTCACGCTCCTCGACGGTGCCGCCGAGGGCTGCGCTTGGGGCGCTGCGCTGCTGGCGGCGTACCGCGCCGCCGTCCTCGGCGGCGACCGCCGCGACTGGGCGACGTTCCTCACCGCCCACGCCACCGGCACGCCGCGCCGGTTCTCGCCGCGGCCGGAGGGGGTGCGGACGCTGGCGGCGGCGTACGAGCGCTCGCGCAAGCTGGTCGCGGTGTGGCCGACGCTCGACGCGGCGGTCGGCTGAACGGGCGACGTCAGCGTGGAACGCTGACCAAACACGTCAGCGCGGGGCGCTGACGAAACGAGTCAGCGCGGCTGGCTCACCAACTGGACCAGCGCCTCGGTGACGCGTGCCTTGGCGGCCTCGTCGCGGAGGATCAGGTAGCGGTGCTTTCCGGCGGCTTCGGCCGTGAACGTCGTCGCCCCCTTCTCGGTCACCGTCACCCGCCCCGGCGGCGAGCGGTCGAAGTAGCCGCGGCTGCCGAGGACGCCGTCGAGAACGCTCGTCAGGTCCCAGCTCGGCCGGTCCTGCGGCGGCGGCGAGAGGATCCGGTAGGCCTCGGCGACGGGATGGTGGGGCACGTCGCGGAAGTCCTCGAGGATGCTCCGGCTCGGATAGGGCAGCGCGATCCCGATCTCGAACCCGCTCCACACCATCTCGGTCGGCCAACGCTCGGCGACGAGCGCGGCGGCCGCCCGGTCGCGGACGACGTTGTATTCCCCGTAGGCGGCATTGCCGTCGATCGGCTGGAACGCCCCGGCCATGAGCTGGAGGCACTTCACCTTCCGCGCCACCAGTTCCGCGCCCGGGAGCGGGCTGACGGCGTCCGGGGGGCTGTCGAGGAGCCGGGCGAGGTTGGTGGAGAAGCCGACCTGGATCACGACCACGGCGCCATCGGGGGCGCCGGCCAGCGCCGCCCGCAGGACCCCGACCGCCTCCGCGGCGTCGGCCGCGTCGCGGAGCCGGTGGGGATAGCGCTCGCGGCCGGCGAAGGCGGGGTCGTCCCAGGTCGCGTCGGCGAGCTTCAGATACACGCTCTGCTCGACGACGCCGCCGGGGCGGACGACGCCGACGGGGATCCCGGTCCGGCCGTAGAAGTGGTTGACGCAGTCGACGAACGGGGCGGCGCGCGGATGGCTCGCCGACACCGTCACCGCCAGCAGCCGGCACTGCTCCCGCGACTCGAGCGCATGGAGCATCGCCAGCGCCGCGACGTCATCGCAATCGCCGCACATGTCGGTGTCGAAGATCACCGGTACCGGGGGTGCGCCATGCGCCATGACCGTGCCACCGATCACCACCAGGCACCAGGCTGCCACCGACCGCATGACATGTCCTCCGCGCGGCTGAAGATCCCCCGGGCTCACCGGACGGCGAGCATCCGCTCCAGCGCCGTCACCGCCCAGCGGGCGGTGTCGTCGTCGACGGTGATCACGTTCACCGGCCGGCCCGCCTCGAGGTGCTCGAGGCTCCAGCAGAGGTGCGCCAGGTCGATGCGGTACATCGTCGCGCACATGCAGACCACCGGCGAGAGGAAGCGGATCGACTGCTCCGGGTGATTCGTCCCGAGGCGCTTGACGAGGTGCAGTTCCGTGCCGATCGCCCATGCCGTGCCGGCGGGGGCGGACTCCACCTGGCGGACGATGTAGCTCGTCGACCCGACGAGGTCGGCCTTGTCGACGACCTCCATCGAACACTCCGGGTGGACGAGGATCTTCACGCCAGGGACCGCGCGGCGCACGGCGTCGACATGTTCCGGACGGAACATCGCGTGGACGCTGCAGTGCCCCTGCCAGAGGATCACCCGGCTGGCCGCGAGCCGGGCGGCGTCATTGCCTCCGAGCCGGGGCTCGTGCGGATTCCAGACGCACATCTGCTCGAGGCCGATTCCCATCGTCCGGGCGGTATTGCGGCCGAGGTGCTGGTCGGGGAAGAACAGCACGCGGTCGCCGCGGGCGAACGCCCAGTCGAGGACGGCGCGGGCGTTGCTCGACGTGCAGACGATGCCGCCGTGACGTCCGCAGAACGCCTTCAGGCTGGCGGCCGAGTTGATGTAGGTGACCGGCACGACGCGCGCCGTGTCGGCCACCGTGCCGAGATCGGCCCAGGCATCCTCGACCTGATGGATCGCCGCCATGTCGGCCATCGAGCAGCCGGCGGCCATGTCGGGGAGGACGACGGAGACGCGCCGCCCGCCACGGTCGGCGACCTTCTCGGGACGGTTGACGAGGATGTCGGCCGTCTCGGCCATGAAATGGACGCCGCAGAAGGCGATCGCCTCGCAGTCGGTCCGGGCGGCGGCGGCGGCGGAGAGCTGGTAGCTGTCCCCCTGCAGGTCGGCGTGGGCGATGACGCCGTCCTGCTGGTAGTGGTGTCCGAGGATCACGAGCCTCCCCCCCATCCGCCGGCGGACCGCTTCGATCCGCTCGTCGAGCAGACGGTCCTCGAGGCCGCGGTAGGCGGTGAGCGGGGAGGCGAGCGGAAGGTCGGCGACGGCGCTGTCCATCGGGGATTCCGGCGGTCCTGCGGAGGTGGCGGCCCGGCGGCGGGCAGCGGCACGACGAGTATAAGACGGCGGTCGCGGCGCGACGCCGACCACTCGAGGGCCGATGCAGGGGATCCACGCCGGGCTATACTCCGGCGAGAGTTTCCACCCACCAATCGCGTACGAGGACGGCAGGCGACATGGCACGGAAAGTTGTGAACCGCAAGGAGCTCCGGGCCCAGTCCGACGCCGCCGAGGCGCGCGAGAAGTCGGGGGGAAAGAAAGAAAAGCCGGCCAAGGAGAAGGCCGTCAAGGAGGGGGCGGCGAAGGAGCCCAAGGTCGCGGCCAAGAAGCCGGCCCGCAAGAAGGTCGCCAAGGAGGCGCGTCTGAAAGCCTATTGGGGCGTGTTCAATCCGGCGATGAAGCGGCTGGTGCTGTTCGAGTACGCCGACAAGAAGGCCGCCGAGAAGAAGGCCGCCGATCTCACCGCTTCGTCGCGTGCCCAGCACTTCATCCAGCTGGTCAAGGAAACGATCGCGGAGTGACCGGCGGCCGTTCCGGGTCACGACGCCGCTCGGGCCGTCACCGCGGTCCGACCGCGCGCCGCGGCGCTCTCACCCCGGCCACGGGCTCTGCCAGTCGCCCCAGGCTGCCAGGTAGCGCTTCAGTCCCGGCGTCGACTCCGCCTTGGCCGTGATCCAGTCCCGCGCCTGGTCGATCAGCTGCTGCTCGTGGGCGAGGTCGATGTCGCCGGCGAGCACACGCGAGCGGAGGAAGATGAAGTACGTGTCGAGGACGTCGCCCCGGCAGTAGTCGTGGATCTCGGCCGCCCGGCCGGCATCCCACAGGTCCTGCACCATGTGGCCGGCGACGTCGGTCTTGCCCGGCTTGCCGATGAGATTGGCCGCCAACGACAGCCCGCCGACGAACCGCGAAGCGCCGCTGTTGGTCAGCCACTCGTGAAGGTCGAGATGGGCCGCGGTGTTGTAGCGGTTGCGCGGCTGGTCGAAGCTCTTGCGGTCCTCGGCGAACCAGTCGCCGATCGCGATCCCGTAGCGGAAGGCACACAGCTCGAGGAGCGGCATGTCGAAGCCGCGGCCGTTGAACGTCACCAGCCGCGGCCGGCCGTAGCGCTCCCAGCCCTCCCAGAACAGGCGGACGATCTCGTGCGGACGCGACTGGGCCTCGTCGAGGGCCACCAGATCGAGGAGCCGGTAGTCGCCGGCGATCCGGGCGATGACCAGCGAAACCGGGAGCTGGAAGGTGTAGGGGATGAAGTCCTTGCCGTTCTCGGCGAGCAATTCCGCGCGGTAGCGGCGAATCGCCTCGGCAGGGGCGAGGTTGTCTCCCGGATACTTCAGCCGCGACACCAGCGCCCCATCGGCCACGCTCTCGATGTCGAACACGAAACAGGCGGTGTCGCGGCGGCTGGTCGGGGGCATCGGGAGAGAACCCTCAGCGGCGTGCGAGCGGATGGCCCAGCGGCAGCCAGGCGCCGTCGGCCCGGCTGCTGGCCACCGACTGCTCGATGAACTGCATCCCTTCGACGCCGTCGTGGATGTTGGGATAGACGGTGTCGGTCCGCTCGAACGGCTGGCCGGTCGCCGCCAGCGCCATGGCGTCGAACGCCGAGCGGTAGACGTTGGCGAAGGCCTCGAAGAACGCCTCCGGATGCCCCGACGGCAGCCGGCAGGCGGCCTTGCCGGCATCGTTGGTGAACGGGGCGTTGGGATCGCGCGTGTACACCGCCAGCGGGTGGCCGTTGCGACGGACGAGGAGCTTGTTGGGCTCCTCCTGGTGCCATTCGAGGCTCGCCTTGGTGCCGTCGACCTGGATCCGCAGATCGTTCTCCCGCCCGTGGCTGATCTGCGAGGCGGTCACCGTCCCGAGGGCGCCGTTGGCGTAGCGGATCACCGCGTGGCCGTAATCGTCGAGGGCCCGGTGGGGCTCGAAGATCTCGAGGTTGCAGCTGATCTTCTCGGGGAGCAGGCCGGTGATGTAGCGGCCGAGGTTGTAGGCGTGGGTGCCGATGTCACCGAACGCCCCGGCGGCGCCGCTCCGTGCCGGGTCGGTCCGCCACGCCGCCTGCTTCTGCCCCTCGGCCTCGAGCCGCGTCCGCAGCCAGCCTTGGATGTATTCGGCGCGGATCGCCTGGATCTCGCCGAGCTCGCCGGAGAGGACCATCTGCCGGGCCTGGCGCACCAGCGGGTAGCCGGTGTAGTTGTGGGAGACGGCGAACACGACGTTGCTCGACCGCACCAGGCTCGCCAATGCCTCCGCCTCGGCGAGATCGAGCGTCAACGGCTTGTCGCAGACGACGTGGAAGCCGGCCTCGACCGCGGCCTTGGCGACCGGGAAGTGCATGTGGTTGGGGGTGGTGATCGAGAGGAAGTCGATCCGCTTTCCGGCGGGAAGCGCCTTCTCGGTGGCGATCAGCTCCTCGTAGGAGCCGTAGGCGCGGGCCGGCTCGATGTCGTAATCCGCGGCACTCGCCTTGGCACGGGCCGGATCGCTCGACAGGGCACCGGCGACGAGGGCCGCCCGGTTGTCGAGCACCGCAGCGGTGACGTGGACGCGGCCGATGAACGAACCCTGGCCCCCGCCGACCAGCGCCATCCGGAGTTTTCTGCCCAATGGACCGTTGGTGGCCATGCCCGGAGCCTCCCCATGCCCTGATTCGCCGCGGCATCAGCGCCGCGCTGCCGCCGGCCGGGACACCCCGGCCCGGATCACGATGCGGGCGAGAATGTAGCACATCCCCCCGCGCACCGGGTCGTGCGTGGGCGGTTGCAGGCCCCCCCCACCCCGCCTACGATGCGACGGTGCGCGGCGGCGGAGGTAACGTCTCGGCCAATCGGGGATTCACACCGGCCGCGCGGTCGCGGACGGCCTCCCCCGGGCCGATGACGACCTGACCGATCAATGCCCTCACGGCTTCCGTCCGCCCCGCAGGCGTCAGGACACGATGGGCTTCGCCGATCGCCGCTACGAGGGATCATTTCCGCCGGGTCTGACCACGGCGTGGTCGGCCGTCGCCACGCTGATCGCGGTGACGGTGGCAGTGTGGATCGCCAACCTCGTGTTCCACGAGGTGGACCTCGACGGCTACCTCGCGCTGCCGGGGAATCTGCCGCGTCAGCCGAGCCGGTTCTTGAACCTGCTCACCTACGGCTTCGCCCACGACCCGGGGAGCATCCTCCATCTGGCGATGAACATGCTGGCGATCCTGTTCTTCGGCCGTGAGGTCGAAGACATCATCGGCCGGTCCGAGTTCTTCCGCTTCTACTGCACCGCGATCGTCGTCGCCGGGATCGCCTGGGTCGTGAGCGTCCAGGTATTCACGCCCTTGGACGCCGGACGGTTCATGGTCGGGGCCAGCGGCGCGGTGATGGCGGTGATGGCGCTGTTCATTTGGCACTACCCGAACATGGAGCTGCTGCTGTTCGGGTTCCTGCCGATGCCGGCCTGGGCGCTGGGCCTGCTATACATCGGCTGGGACGCCTATAGCGCCTATGCCGCCCGCGGCTCGGTGGCCCACGTCGCCCACATCGGCGGGGCGGCGTTCGGGCTCTGCTACGCGTGGCGCGGGTGGAACCTCGGCGAGGTGCTCCGGGCGCCGTCGCTGCCCCGGCTCCGCGTCGTCCGACCGCCGTCGCGGGACGATGAAACCTCGCCGTCCCCGCGCGGCGGCAACCGCGCCGACGAGGAGCTCCGCGAGGCGGTCGACCGGATCCTCGAGAAGATCAGCCGTTCGGGTGAGGCGAGCCTGACACCCGCCGAGCGGGCCACGCTCACCGAGGCGAGCCAGCGGTTCAGGGAGCGCCACCGCTCCTGAGGACAGCGGCCGGCGCGGCCACCGCCGGTGGTCCACCCGCCGGCACGACCCCGCCGCGGCCGGGCACGGTGCCCGATGCCGGCTGTACGCCGCCGGGCTGGCTCCCCGCCGTCGCCAGCGCCGGCTGGGCGAGGGCCGCGACCCGGAGGCGATCGATCGCCGTCACCAGCTCCCGATAGCGCAGCTCGTCGACCTGGCCGCGGACGACCCCCTGCGCGTGGCCGCGGGTGTCGACGAGCAGGACGTTGGGCACGCCGTCCTCGAGGCCGAACTGTCGCGGCATCACGCCGGTGAAGTCGAGCCACACCGGCACGTACGGCGATTCCTTGCGGACCTGCGCCCGGACCACCGGGTGCAACGCCCGCGGGATCTCCGGAAGGCAGGCGACCGCCACGGCGTGGACGTCCGGGGGACGGCGATCGGCGGGCCACCCTTGCGGCGCGACGACCGGCTGCCGCCCCCACTCCGGCCCCTCGACCGTGGCCGCGGTGGGGTGGAAGTGGACGTGGAGCCGACGGCCGAGATCGTGGCTGGCCTCGGCCCCGTTGCGCTCGGCATACACCAACACGACGACATCGCCGACCAACCGGGCTGTGTCGCGCGGATTGCGGAACTGATCCTCGAGGCTCACCGCCACCGGGCGGGTGGCGGGTTCCGCCGCCGCTCCGGCGAGGCACTGTACGATCCCGCCGGCGAGGCAGGCCACGACACACACGCCGCGACCGGCGGGGCGGCGGAGAAACGATGGGCGAAGGTTCATGGTTGCTCCGCGGGCAGGGCGAGGATCCGGCGGGTAGCTACCGCGCCGGCGGACGACGGCACAAGGCAGACTTGGCGCCGGGCCGGGGGGCCGAAGGCGACCGCCTCACGCGGTGGATTCGGCCGGCTGTCCGGCGGCGGCCGCGGGCGCCGGGGCGCGGCCACGGAGGAGCACGAAGATCGCCGGGAGCAGGACGAGCGACGTCACCGTGCACGCCGTGACACCGAGCGTGAGCAGTCGACCGAGGCTCTCGAGCCCGCGGTGGCTGGCGACCATCAACGCGCCGAACCCGAGGATCGTCGTCAGGGCATCGACGAGCACGGCGTTGGCGGTCGAGGCGCTGATCATGTAGGGGCCGGGGCGTTCCCGGGCGTCGTGGACGATGTGGACGCCGTAATCGACGGCGATCCCGAGGATCAGCGGGATGCCGATCACGTTGGCGGGGTTGAGGTCGATCCCCACCAGGCCCATCAACCCGAGCGTCTGCAGCATTCCCAGGGCCAGCGGCAGCGCCGCCAGGAGTGAATGGCCAAGGTGGCGGAAGTCGAGCCACAGGACGGCGAGGATCACGACCAGTGCCGACAGCGCCGCCTGCTCGTAGCTCCGCTTCATCTCCAGCGACGCCTCGTAGGCCTGGACGGGATGGCCGGTGGCCCGGGAATCGACGCCGCGGACGTCATGCACGAAGCGCTCGAGGGCGTGGAAGTTCCAGATGTCGCCACGGCCGTAGATCTTGAGGAGGTGCCGTCCGGTCGACCCCACGAAGCGATGGACGAGGTTCTCGGGAAGGTCGTCGAGCGACGGCGGCGCCGGATCGGCGACGGCGGCCAGGGCGTGGAGGCGGCTGACGAGATCCCCGGCCGACCGCTGCTGGAACGACGCCAATGCGTGGTAGCACTCGGTCGGCCCCATCCGCCGCAGCGTGTCGCGCGTCCGCTCCAGATACCAGGCGGAGCGCAGCGCGCCCGGCAGCCGGGCCGCCTCCCCCTGGGCCCAGGCGAGCGTCTCGCCGAGCTGGTCGACGCGATCGACGGGGATCTCCGGGGGCCGCTCCGGCAGCGTCGCCAACCGCTGCCGGATCCGCTCGATGAGCGGGCGCTTCTGCTCCTCGTCGCCGGGAAGCAGCGAGGCGATCTCGTCGACGCGCTCGACGCTCGGCAGGGCCAGCAGCCGGGCCTTGCGCGCGAGCAGTTCCTCGCGCGAGTCGGCCATCGACAGGGCGTACCACACGCTCTGGTCGCTCTCGTCGAGGAGTTTCTTCTCGACCGCCACGCTCTCCAGCCCCTCGGGCTGCATGTTGAGCAGGTTGTGGTCGTAGTCGAGGTCGTGGAGCCCCGAGGCCACCGCCAGCGTGCCGGCCATCATGGCCAGGGCGACGAACCGCGGCTGGCGCAGCAGCGGCGCGATCCAGGTCTGCACGGGCACCGGCTCGGGGATCGACCTCCCCAGCGGGCCGCGGTCCACCAGCGCGATCGCCGCGGGGAGGACGAGCAGTTCCGCGGCCGCACAGAGGAGGATCCCGCCGCCGGCGATCAGGCCGAGCTCCGCCACGCCGACGAAGCTCGTCAGCGCCGCCGAGAAGAACGCCACCGCGGTCGTCACCGCCCCGGTGAGGATCCCGGGGCCGACCGCGGCACCGGTCTCGAGCAGCGCGTCCTCGCAGCCGAGTCCCTGGCGGCGCGCCTCGAGATACCGGGCGACGTAGTAGGTGCCGTAATCGATCCCGACGCCGATCAGCGTCACGGTGAAGGTGACGCTGAGGATGTTGAGATGGCCGACGGCGGCAGTCGCCCAGGCGAACGCCCAGGCCATGCCGATGCACAGGACGCCGTTGGCCAGCAGCGCGTGGCGCACGCCGCCGAACCCGGCGACGATCACGACGATCACCGCCGCCATCGACAGGACGCTCGCCCACAGCATCGACGACTGGCTGGAGCGCATCTCGTCGTCCTCCATCACCGGCAGGCCGGTGAGGCCGACGCTGCAGTCGGGATGGCGCGAGGCGACGAGGCACACGAGGCGGCGCAGCTCGTCGGTCGCCGCCGAGGCTCCGGCGAAGCCCCCCGCCTGACGCGCCAGACGGAGGAGCACGAACCCGAGCCGCCCGTCCTTGGCGAGGAGGTGCTGGCTGGCGAGGTCGTGGAGGGTCGACAGCGAGGCGGGCATCCCGGGCCAGGGCGAGGGGGCCTGGTCGCGGCGGCCGTCGGCACCGGCCGTTCCGGTCTCCAGGCTGTCGAGCAGGCATTCGACGTAGCGTTCCAGCGCCTTGGCCGGCGGTTCGCCACCGGCCGCCGCGTCGGCGGGCACCGCGAGCTGCGCGGTGAGGCCGCCGACCATCGTGCCGACGCGGAGCTGTGCCCAACCACCGTCGAGGAGCGGCGCGGCGTGCTCGAGGAACCGGTCGATCGCCTCGAGATCGGTGACCGGAAGGTAGTGCAGTCCCTTGGAGCGGATCCGCGACAGATCGACCTCGTGGAGGACCTCACCGAACAGCGCACCGTCGCGCGAGACCTCCGCCGACACCTCCTCGAGCACACGGATCACGGTGGCGCGGTTCGGCCCCTCGACGACCACGACGGCATCCTCGTGGTCGCCGAACTCGGTGACGTAGTCGGTCCACAGGCGCGCGTAGTCGCTGTGGGGGTCGAGCAGGTCGGTGCGGTTGACCTTGTAGCCCAGCGACCGTGCCGTCCACGCACCGGCGGCGACGGCGAGGACCACGGCGGCGAGGACGACGATGCCCCCGGCGCGGAGGCAGAGTTTGGTCCAGGCGACGAACCCGCGGCCGAGGAGGCCCGTGGGCCGGACGGTGGCGAAGCGATCGGACGTCATGCGCGCTCCCGCGAACCCTTCGTCCGGGCTACGGACGAGGGGGCGGGATGATATGGAACCTGCGGGGCCGGGCCAAACCCACTTTCGTGTCCCCGGGGCGAGCCAGGGGACCTGGGCAAGCCGCTCCGTGGACCCCTGCGGATTGAGTGGTTCTCGCGGCGGCGGCGAGCCGAAAAGCATGGCGGTCGGCGTCGTCATCGAATCGATCGGTCCGTAACGCGGCATGCCGGGGGGCACGACGGTGGATCGGGGGGCAAGCGCGGTGATCGTGCGCGGCTGGGTGATCGCGGTGGCCTGCGTCGCCGGCGTGGCGGCGGCGGCTCCCGGCGAGGATGCGAAGCGACTCCTGCCCGACGGCGGCGGTTCGTCGCGTCAGGCGCGCGCGGATGTCCTCCGCCAGCTGCCCCTCGAGCGGCTGCCGGCCGCACAGCGGAACGCCGTCGAAGACTGCGTCCGCAACAGCACCCTCTACCGTCGCCTGCCCGCGCTCGACATCGACTGCGACACGGCACTGCTCCACTTCGCGCTCGACAAGCCCGAGGTGGTCGTCGACATCTGGCGTGCTCTGGGGATCAGCCAACTCTCCCTCGACCCGACCGGCCCCGGACAGTGGCATCTGGCCGACGGCTACGGCACAGTCGGCGTCATCCGCCTCCTCCATGCCCGGCGCGACGGCAACGGCGGACTGCTGGTGTTCCATGGCCGCGGTCGCTACACCGGCTCGCTCGCCCCCCGACCCTTGACGGGGTCGTGCGTGATCGTCGTCCGTCACGGACCGGTCGGCACGACGGCCCTGGGGCACCGCCACCGCCTCGTCGTCGATGCGTTCGTCGACATGGACGGGATCGGACTGGAATTGGTGACCCGGACGCTGCAGCCGCTCGTCGTCCGCTGCGCCGCGGCGAATCTCCGCGAGATCGGCTTGTTCATGGAGACGCTGTCGACGACCGCCATCGACAATCCCGCGGGCGTCGAGCGTCTCGCCAGCCGTCTCCCACGGACACCGGACGAGGACCGTCGCTCGCTGGCGCGGATCGCCCGCCGGGCGGCGGCCGCGGCCGGTGCCGGCGGTGCCGGGGACGACCACGAGTCCGCGGCGACGCGGCTGGCGGCACGGTGGAAGCCCGCACCCGCGCAACGCTGACGGGAGCCGTCAGCGTCGGGTCGCGCCGTCCTCGAGCGGCGCGGCGGCGAGCCGGGGGCGGGCCTCGGTGGCGACCACGTAGGGGCGCTTGTACTCGGGCATGAAGCCGCGCGGCCCGCGAACGGTCACCTGCTGGCCGACGAGCGGCGCGAGGCTGACGCCGGGCTGCGGCGTGACGAACGACAGGACGGCGTTGTTGGCGTCGACGATCGCGAACCGCGGTGCGTCGGGGCGCCGCGAGACGACCGTCGCCAGCCGACCGCTCGATTCGACGACGTCATTCGGCGTCCAGGTGGGCTGGCCGTCGGCCGGCACGCCACCGGGGAGGACACCGGGGCGGATCGGGCGCGAACCGAGCGCCGACAGACTCGACCACATGCCCCCGATCCGCACCGGCGCGGCGGCAGCCGCGGGGGCCTCGGCCAGCGAGCGCTGGCGGGAGGCGATCGCCTCGAATCGCGACAGGCGGGCGTCGATCGCCTCGATGCGGAGGCGATCGGCCGGCTGCGTCGACCGGGCGGCCGCCAGGCGGAGGCGCTCGCGCACGGCCGGCAGGTTCCACGACTCCGTCGGTCCGGCCACCGCCAGCGAAAGGGCCAGGTCGATGTCCGCCAAGTCGTCGGCCGTCGCGACGGCCTCGGGAGAGCTGACGGCACGGGGCGCGGTGCCGTCGATGACGGTGCTGCCCCGCGGCAGCCAGCCGGTGAGCAGGCGCCGGGCCTCGGCCATCCCGCCGAGCGGTGCCGGCGGGTCGGCTACCGGAGCGGCGGAGAGTGGTTCGCGGAACTGCGCGGCGACGGCCTCGGTCGCCGCCCTGGCGGAGCGGATCTCCGCCAGCGCCGCCGCGGCGGCCGGTGCGGCCGGCACCGCGGCCGGCTCCATCCCCGGCGGTGACTCCAGATCGCTCCGCGCCGCGAACCGAAACTCCCCCGCCGGCGGTGCGATCTTCACCCAGTCGCCGGCATGGCGGCCTGCCGCGACGCTCACGCGCCCCAGCACGCGAACCCGTTCGCCCGCCTCGAGGCTCACCTGCGCGACGTGCCGCAGGTCGTTGAGCTGCGAGCCGATCCGCGCCAGCGCCCCGTCGTGGATCACCACGCCCTCGCTGCCCGGAGGAGCCACCGCCCCGAGCGGGCGATCGTCGAGGCGAAGATCGGAGGCGCGGACCCAGCTGAAACTCCCGGCGACCGGTCGGACGGCGCAGAATCCCGCTTCGTCGACCGCCCAGATCTCGACCGATTCCCCCTGCGCAAGCCGCTCGGTCGGATAGTAATCGGGACCGGGACCGGCCCGGAGGTAGGTGTGGTCGGCGAGGACACGGACCGTCGCCGGGAACGGGGGCGGGCCATCGTCGGCGTTGGCCGTCTGGTGGCCGACTGCGGCGGCGATCACCAGCGCGGCGGCCCATCCACGCAGCGCGGCGGCCCATCCACGCAGCGCGGCGGTCCATCCGCGCGGGATCGGGGCTCCGCCGAGGCACGACTCCCGGGTCCGGCGGTGTGCCGCGGGCCGTCGCGGAGCACGCGGCGTGGCGACGTGCTGCGGGTCGTCCATGCCCCTGTCCTCCGCGCCACCACGATCGCCGGCCGCGCCCCGCGGACGATTCCTTCCGCGCCGCAGGGCGTGCCGAATCCACCGGCCGCCATCCCGAGGAAGGCAGCGGCAGACCTGCAGAAAACGAGCGCGTAGGCGAGGCTTGGGCGACCTCGTCTACGCGCAGCGGGAGGCCGCCGAAGCAGCCGCCGATCCGACTTGTAGAGCAGCGCCGGGCGCGGGACAAGGCGCGGATCGACGATTCCCGGAGGAGCCACCGGCACGACTCCGATGGGGGTGTCGGCTGGAGAACGGGGGCGATTCCGGCGGAGTGCGCGGAATGCCCTCCCAGCCCGAAGTCGGCGGCCGGCCAGGCGCCGCGGGACATGGCCAACGCCGGGGTTTGCGCGCTCAACCGGCCCGGGGACCGCGCGTCCCTTTGCAGCTCAGCAGGTCGGCCACCGCAGCGCTGCATGCTCTGCCAGCGCCAGCACGAGGCTCTGCGTCCCCAGCCGGCCGCGGCCACTGTCGGCGAGCCGACGGTACAACGACTCGGCCAATTCGAGCCCCGGCAGGCGCAGGTCCATCCGCCGGCACTCCTCGAGGGCGAGCTCCATGTCCTTGACGAAGTGCTCGACGAGGAAGCCGGGCGCGAAATCACCCCGGAGGATCCGTGGACCGAGGTTCGACAGCGACCAACTCCCCGCCGCCCCCCCGGCGATGGCGCCGAGCGTCACCTCGGGATCCAACCCGGCGCGCCACGCGAACAGCAGCGCCTCGCACATCCCGATCATCCCCGCGGCGATCGCGATCTGGTTGACGAGTTTTGTCCGTTGGCCGCTGCCCGGCGGCCCGCAATCGACGACGCGGGCGGAGACGGCGGGCCAGCAGGCGTCGAGCGCCCCCCGCGCGGCCGGATCACCACCGACGAACACCGTCAGCGTGCCCTCGCGGGCACCGCGATCCCCGCCGGTGACCGGCGCGTCGAGGCTCGTCGCGCCGCGCGCGGCGACCGCCGCGGCGATCCGCTCCGCCAGCGCCGGGCTGCTGGTGGTGTGGTCGACGAGCAGCGCTCCAGGGGCGAGCGCGGCGAGGACGCCGTCGGCACCGAACACGACCGCCTCGACGTCGGCCGGGTAGCCGACGATCACGAACGTGGCGGCGGAGCCGGCGGCCGCCGCGGCCGGCGTCGGCGCCCACTCGGCCCCCGCCGCAAGCAACGGCTCGGCCTTGGCCGGCGAGCGGGTGTGGACGGTGAGCCGGTGCCCCGCCGCGAGCAGCCGCGCCGCCATCGCCCGCCCCATGATCCCGGTGCCGATCCAGCCGAGGCGATCCGTGCCGGGACGGATCGGGGACGGGGTGGGCATCGTTCGCCTCCGCGGAGACCCCGTCGCTCACCAGCGGTCGACGGGCCGATCGAGAATCTCACGGACGAGGATCATCCGCTGCAAGGCACGCGGGTCGCGGATCGCCGCCACCAGCTCGGCGACGACGGGGTGTTGCGGGGTCGTCGCCACCGTCGGCGCCACCGGATCCGTGACAGTCAGCGCGCGCGGTTCCTGGCGAAACGCCGCTTCGACATGGCGGCTGACGTCGGTCGGCAGCCGCCCCAGATCCGTCGCCGCTGGCGGTGGTGCCGGTGCCTTCGCCGCTGCCCCTGGCCGCTGCGGCTGTCGGGGATCCTTCCGCTCCCCATGACGCGACGCCCGCCGCTCCGTGCCGGGAGGGCGGGCTGCGGCGGGCTGCGGCGGCGACGGCTTCCGCACCGCGGACCCCTGCCCACGGGCGATGAACTCCTCGATCTGCTTGGCAAGCTCGAACGCCGGATCGGCGGCGGCGGGGGGTTCGCCACCACCGGCGACCGGGACCGGGACCGGGCGCCGCGCAGGGGCGGGGGGGCGCGGCGGCGCGGCACGCCCGGGGGCCGGTCCACGCCGCAGGTCGCGGACGACGTCGGGTGGAAACGGCTGCGGTCTGCCCGGCGGCGCGTTGTTCATTCCCCGCACCACCGCGGCCAGCCGCGACAGGACCCACAGACCGACCGGCAGGAGGATCGGGGCCAATTCGAGGAGGTCGCTGAAATCGATGGCCGCCACGGGCATTCCCGGCATCGCAGTCTCTCCTCGCTGGAACGGAACGCCGCGGTGCCGGGGGCCGGCACCGCCGGTGTTCACCCCCGGACGACGCTCACGCCGGCGGCGGCGCCGACGCTCCCGACGCCGAAGCGCCGGCGATCGAGCGGCGCATCTCCGTGTCGGCCTGGAGATTCCGCAGTTTGTAGTAGTCGACGATTCCCAGCTGCCCCGAGTGGAGCGAGTCGGCGATCGCGCGGGGCACCTCGGCCTCGGCCTCGACGAGCGCCGCCCGGCTCTCCTCGATGCCCGCCACCATCTCCTGCTCGCGGGCCACCGCCATCGCGCGGCGCCCCTCGGCGTTCGCCCGGGCGACGCGCGTGTCGGCCTCGGCCTGGTCGGCCTGGAGCCGGGCGCCGATGTTGGCCCCGACGTCGATGTCGGCGATGTCGATCGAGACGATCTCGAACGCGGTGTTGGCGTCGAGGCGCCGCGCGAGCACCGTCTTCGAGATGACGTCGGGGTTTTCGAGCACGTCGGTGTGCTTCTCCGCCGATCCGATCGCCGACACGATCCCCTCGCCGACGCGGGCGATGATCGTCTCCTCGGTGGCTCCGCCGATGAGCTGGTTGAGGTTGGTGCGGACGGTCACCCGGGCGCGGACCTTGAGTTGGATCCCGTTCTTGGCGACGGCGTCGAGCGAGTCGCGGCCGCTGTTGCGAGCGGGGCAGTCGATCACCTTGGGATAGACGCTCGTCTGCACCGCCTCGCGGACGTTGCGGCCGGCGAGGTCGATCGCGGTCGCGAGCTTCCAGTCGAGCTCCGTCATCCCCGCCTTGTTGGCGGCGATCAGCGCCTGGACGACCAGCGGCACCCGCCCCCCGGCGAGGTAATGCCCCTCCAGCGCCTGCCGGGTGATGCCGCTGGCGTCACCGAGACCGGCTTTCACCGCCATGATCTTGCTGCGGACGATGACCGTCGGGCTGACCTTCTTGAAGCTCATCGCCACCAGATCGAACAGCCCGATCCCGGCACCCGAGGCGTAGGACTGCACCCACAGCCGCAGGTAGCGGGCCATGAGCAGCGCCATCACGAGGAGGGCGAGGAGACCGAAGACGAGGATTGCCACCGAAACGTATCGCATCGGGACTCCCTGGAACGGCATGGCCGGCGACCGGACATCTCCGGGCAAGCGTTGATCCGCCACCGCGGCCAGTCAAGCGGGCGGAGGGTCGAATTGGTCGAACTCGAAGGTCTCCAGGGTGGGCGAGAGCCGGTCGCCCGGGGGCGGGGCGGACTCGTCAGGACCATGGGCACCGTGACGATCGGCGGATGCACTCCCCACGGGACGGACGATCACCGCCAGCCCCTGGACACCGACCACCCTGACCCGGCTCCCGGCCGTCAGCGGCCCCGCATCGCTCATCCCCTCGACCCGCTCGCTCCCCAGCGCCACCGTGCCCCAGGGGAGCAGGTCGGTCACCGCGTCTCCCGATTGCCCGACCAGGTCGCGCAAACGCTGCCGCTCGGCCGCCTGCGGGACCACCTCCGTCCCTTCCGGAGGCGGAGGCAGGACACGCCTGCCGAGCGCTGTTTCGGGAAACCAGCGGAACGCGAGCCCGAGCACGGTCGGCACGCTCACCACGACGACCGCCAGTGTCATCACGCCGGCGCCCGGACCGACCTGGAGGAAGGCCAGTGTCACCGCGGCGAGGATCGCCATGATGCTGACGAAGCCGAGCACCCCGCCGGAGGGCACGAACACCTCGGCCACCATCACCGCCAGGCCGAGCACCAACAGCAGCACGACCCACATCAAGCTCATGGCACGGCGGCCCTGACGACGACCCGCTGGCCGCGCAGCGCCACCACCGTCACCGCCACCCCCGGCTCGATCAGCGGTCCGTCGCTGGCGACGTCGCAGACGATGCCGTCGAACAGCGCCTTGCCGGCCGGGGCGAGGCGCGTCGTCGTCGTGCCACTGCTGCCCACCGCGGGCAGGGCCACGGAATCGGTGACCGTGCCGGCCGACGGCTCCTCGGCGATCACGTCCCGCAGCCAGGGGATCGCCGGCAGCCAGCGGCGCATGAGCACGCCGAGCACGGCGACGCCCACGGCGACGCCGAGGAGCGTCGCCAGCGACCACTCGAGCTGACGGAGCTGGTAGTCGTTGGCCGGCAGCACGAACGACTGGCTGGCCAGCACCAGCGCCGCCACCATCAGCAGCCCGCCGCCGAGGCCGAGGACGCCGAACCCGGGAAACACGAAGATCTCCATCGCCAGGCAGAACAGCCCGACGACGAACAGCATCACCTCGAGCGATCCGCTCGTGCCGCGGAGGAACTGGCCCCAGAAGTAGACGACGAACGCCACCGTGGCGACGAACCCGCCGAGCCCGACGCCCGGGGTCTGCAGTTCGAAGAGCAGCGCCGCGCCACCGATCAGCAGCAGCAGCCAGGCCAGCTCGGGACTGGCGAGGGCTTCGAGCAGCGACTCCGCCCACCCCGGGATCGAGGGTTTGATCTGTCCCTCGATCCCGTAGGCCTGGGAAATGCCGTCGATCCCCTCGACGACGTGCCCCGCCAGGCCGAAGGCCTCGGCCTCGGCGGCCGACAGCTGCGTCGGCCCCTTCTTGACCTGGGCCCCGAGTTGCCAGGCCGCGCGGTCGGCCCGTTCGGCGAGCTCCTCGGGGGAAAAGTACTCGACCCGCCCGGTGGCCGTCTCGGTGGCGCGGTGGACCGCCACGTCCGGGCGGACCAGCGCCACCGGCAACGACCAGGAGCGACCGCGCGGTTCGGCGACCTGTTTCCTCCAACTGGTCGTGATGTCCGCTCCGGCATCACGACCGATCGATACCTCCCCCGGCCCGCCGATCACCGCCGAAGGGCCCATCACCAGGTCGTCGCAGGCGAGTGCCACCAGCCCCGCGTCCCCGCGCGCCTGCACGGGCACGTAGGCCACCGTGCGGACGCGGCCGGCGTCGAGCCCCGCCAGCCATCCGCTGAGGACGAGGCTCTGGTCGGGTTCACCTCCGCGGCTGTCGATCCGCAGGCAGACGAAGTTGACCCCTTCGGCGACGAGCCGCTCGATCCGCCGCTGGGTCCGCGCGACGACGTCGCCGCCGATGACGCCGGAGAGGTCGATGACGGCGGCGTTCCAGCCTTCCGCCGTCCCGGGATCGGCGAGCAGGGCACGCTCGAGGGTCCCCAGCCCCCGCGCCAACTCGGCCGTGTTCTCCGCGAGCAACGACGCCAGCCCGAGCGATCGCGCCCGGCGTCCCGTCGCCACCAGTGGGCTGGGGCCGACATCCTCGACTTCCAGGACGGTCGTCGTCTCGCGGAGTGCGGCGACGCGATCGGCAGGGACGAACTGGTCGCCATCCTCGGTCGCCGCCCGGACGACGCGGGCGGTCGGATCCACCAGCGCCACGGCCAGCGCCTCCGGCACGGTACGGTGGCGGCCGGCGATCTCCGTGTAGGCCGTCCGGATCGTGTTGTCGATGGCGTCACCGGCCAACACGGCGGGCCCGAGCTCCGCCTCGGGCGCGATCACGATCTGCTCGCAGGCCAGTGCCACGAGCACGGCATGGCCGCGGATGCCCTGCGGCAGGAACGCGACCGTCTTGACCGCCGCCAGACTTGGCGACCCGAGAAATCGGGCGAGTTCGAAACAGTGGCCGAAGTCGCTGACATCCCCCTCGTCACCGGGGGCGAACTCGACGACCAGGATCCCACGCTGGCCGGGGCGTGGCTTCAGCCGCTCCACCTGACGGGTGATCGCCGCCATCGCCTGCTTGTCGCGGGTCCCGGAGATCGGCAACCGGACGACGATCCGGCCCACGCTCGGCGGATCTTCCGCGGGGGGCGGCGCCTCCTGCCCCGGCGCCGGCACAGCGACGGCGAGGATCGCCGCGAGCCAGACTGTCGCCGCCTGCAGGTCGAGACGGCGCCCGGCACCCGCTGCGACGAACGTCGGCCATCGCCACGGTCGTCTCGGGGCCGGCATGATCGACTCCACTGCGGCGTTCGAAATGGTGGCTTCTCCAGTTGATTCTAGGAGGGGGTCGGTGCCAGTCAAAAACCGGGAGCCTGCCCGGAACCCGAGAGCTTGCTATAAGAAGGACCCATGGAACACGGTCAACCGGCAGCGGGCGGGAATCAGGCGGAACTGATCGCCCTCATCGAGCGCCGCGCCCTGCGGCGCGGCACGTTCAAGCTCGCCAGCGGCCGCGAAGCGAGCTACTACCTCGACGCCAAACAGGTCGTGCTCGAGGCCCGCGGGGCGATGCTCGTCGGCCGGTCGATCCTCGCCCGGTTGTCGGCCTGCGGGCCGCTGCCCGACGCGATCGGTGGCCTCGCCATCGGTGCCGACCCGATCACGGCCGCCGTCGTCACCATGGCTGGAGTCGCCGGCCTTCCGCTGCTCGGGTTCCTGGTCCGCAAGGAACCCAAGGACCATGGGACGCAGAAGTTCATCGAGGGCCCGGTGCAACCCGGCCAACGGGTCGTGATCGTCGAGGACGTGACGACCACGGGAGGCTCGGCGCTGGTGGCGATCCAGCGTGCCCGCGCCCATGGGCTGGTGGTCGAGCGGGTGGTGACCGTGATCGACCGACTCGCCGGAGCCTCCGCGGCGTTCGCCGCGGAGGGGGTTCCACTGGAGTCGTTGGTCACGATCCGCGACCTGGGGCTCGAACCCGACATCGCCTGAGGGCGGCCACCGTCGGCTTGCCCTGCCCCCGCCGCCGGTCGTAGGCTCGAAGAAGAGCCGCTGACTTCTCGGGGGACGAGTCGACCGTGACCAAGGCCGCCGCACACCGCGATTCGCCCGCCGGCCACGGCGCCCGCGCCCGTCTGCGGGAAGCCCTGTGCGTGGTCACGGCCGCATGGTGGCTGGTGTCCTGCACCTCCTCGATCGTATCGGCCACGGCCCCGGCGAATGCCAGCGCTTCCCCGGACGCACTTCCCCTCGACGAACTGATCGCCCGGCTCGGGGCGGAGGAGTTCCACGTTCGCGAAGCGGCCGCCGCGGCCCTCCGCGCGGCCGGGCCCGCGGCGATCGACGACTTGCTCCGTGCCGCCGAGACCAGCCAGGACCTGGAAGTCGCCCTCCAGGCGCGGTGGCTCGTCGACACGATCCCGCTCGACATGCCCCATGACCCGCCCCCGGTGGCTCGTCTCCTGGCCCAGTACCGCGGCCAGAACATCGACGACCGGGGGGTGACGATGCACCGGTTGATGGATCTCGACGACGAGGCGGGGATCGAAGCCCTGGCGCGGATCGTCCGCCTCGACCGCTCGACGCTCTGCTCGCGCCGGGCGGCGGCGCTCCTGGCCGCCGAATGGTATCCCGACGATCCCGCGTTCGACCGGCTCCGGCCGAGGATCACCGCCGGCCTCGGAGCCAGCCAGCGCCCCGCCGCGGTTCTGCTCCGGGCCCTCGTCGAATTCGACGCTGCCGGGGACGACGCCGGCCGATCCGCCGCGCTGGTGGTGGCCGAGGGAGCGTGGCGCACGCTGGCGGCGTCCACCCCGCCACTCGACGCACTCGACGACTGGCGGGGCGACCGCGTGGAACCTTCCAACAGCATCTTCGCCGGGGTGTCGGGCGATCCGGCGCGGGACCTGGCCAGGCTGCAAATCAGGCTGCTGGCGGCCGCCGGCCGGCGCGACGATGCGATCGCCACGGCCCGCGACCTGCTTCGCGACCTGCTCCCCGCCGATCGCCCGTCCATGCGGGCGGCGACGAAGCTCGCCGACACGCTCGTATGGTGCGTCCACGAGGGGTTGCCGGAGGCCGTCGACGCGCTCCTCGATCCCCCGCTTCCTTGGCTCGGCAGCGTCGCGGTGACCGGATTCGCCGTCGCGCACGCCGAGCGGAGCCGTGGCCGCGACGCGCTCGCCGCGCCGATCGCCGAGGCGGCGTTCACCGCCAGCCGCGCGGCGATCACCGAGCAACCGTGGCTCGCCGGCCGGGTCGCCCACTGGGGATGCGGCGACTGGGCCGCACGGCTGTACCAGGAGGTGATCGACCGTCCGACGCTCGTCATGGCGGTCCGGATCGAGGCCGCGATCCGGTTTGCCGAATTCCTCCATGACGGCGGCGACGACGCGGCCGCCGCCCGGATCATCCGCGAGACGCTCGAGCGGCGCGACGGCCGCAAGGATCTCGACGACATGTTCAACCAACTCCAGCGTGAACAGGCCGCGGTCCGCTCACGGCAGCTGTACTTCGAGGCCTGCGCCGCACGGGCCCGCGGCGACGGCGCCGCCGCGCGGGCGGCGATCGAGGCCTCGCTGGCGGCCAACGGCAAGGATGTCGATTCGCTGATCGCCCTCTACAAGACGGCCGCCGACACGCCGGCCGAGCTCGCCGCGGCAACCGAGCGCGTCGAGGAGGCGCTGCGGCAGATCGAGAACATCATCCAGGCGGTTCCCGAAGACTCCAATTCCTACAACGAATACGCCTGGCTGGTGAGCAACACCACCGGCGACCTCGAGAGGGCGACACGCTACTCGCGGATTTCGCTCGACAGGATGTTCGACAGCCCCGCCTACCTCGACACCCTCGCCCACTGCCGGGCCGCCGCCGGCGACTACGACGGCGCCGCGCGCTGGCAGACGCGGGCCTGGCGGCGCGAGCCGGCGAGTCCGACGATCAAGCGGAATCTCGACCGTTTCCGCCGCCTCGCGGCGACGCCCGCCCGTTGACCGCCCCGTCCGCCTCCGACGGGTCGGACCGGCCTCATCCCGCCATGCGCGACGTCCCCCTCGCCGACACGACGCTGCGGGTCCACGACGTGGGCCGGGGCGAGCCCCTGCTGCTGCTGCACGGTTTTCCCCTCGATCACCGGATGTGGTCGGGGCAGGAGGCGCTCGCCGGGCGCCTCCGGCTGCTGGCGCCCGACCAGCGCGGCTTCGGCCGCAGCGGCGGATCGGCCCCTGCGTCCGTCGAACAACTTGCCGACGACGCGGCGGCGGCCCTCACGGCCCTCGCGCCCGGCGCCCGGGCGGTGGTCTGCGGGCTGTCGCTGGGGGGCTACGTCGCCCAGCACGTCGCCATCCGCCACCCCGATCTCGTCACGGCGCTGGTGCTGGTCGATACCAAGCTCGAAGCCGACACCCCCGACGCGCGCGCCGCGCGCCACGACCTCGCCGCGCGCGTCCAGCGCGCGGGTACGCGCGCCCTCGCCGAGGCGATGCTACCGCGGTTGTTCGCGGCGTCCGCGGTCGCGCGGGGCACGCCACAGCGCGGGGGTGCCGAAGCGCTCGTGCGCGCGATGATCCTCGGCACGCCGGTCGCGACGGTCACCGCCGCGCTGGCGGCGCTGGCCGCCCGGCCCGACATGACCGGGGCATTCGCCACCCGAACCGCCCCGACGCTGCTGGTGTGCGGAGCGGAAGACGTGATCACGCCGCCGGAGAGGATGGCCGCGGACGCCGCGGTGATTCCCGGAGCGCGGCTCGCCGTCGTCCCCCGCTGCGGCCACATGACGCCGCTGGAAGATCCCGCGGCGTTCAATGCGCTGCTGGCGGAGTTCGTGGACGGCCTTCCCCGCCGGGAGCGGCGGGCTTGAGGCCGCCGGCCCCCGCGGGAGCCGGGCCGGGAGACCGCGGGCCGCCGTCGGGTGTTCCGCGCGGGGTCCCTTCGCCCCCGCGCCCCGCGCCGTCGGGACGGGAGCCACCGGACCCACGGCGTGGGTCCCAGTCGCGCTGCCCGCGGAACGGGAACCGGGCGTAGAACCGGGCGAGCGACTCGAGCCGCTCCTCCTTCGAGAGGTCGACCACGTCGTCGCGCTCGGCGGGGTCGCGGAGCGCGAGGTACTGGTGCCAGACCGCGACGGCGTTCTCGAGCCGCTCGCGCTCCGCCGCCCGACCGTCGCCCGACGCGGCGAGGAACCGCGCGAGTTCGAGGACGTCGTGCCGGGCGACCTCGGAAAGCCCGAGAAACTCGTTGGCCCGGTCTGAAAGCTCGCGGCGCTCGTCGGCCGGCAGCGCCTCCACGTCGCCGCGCCGGCGCGCGAGGACGTCGGCGGGGGTTTCCTTGCCCAACGGCTCGCCGGCGAGTGCGGTGACCGCCGCCTCCCACTCCGCCGGCACGGGGATCTCGGCGGCTCCCCCGTCGGATCCTCCGGGAGCCTCGTCGGCTCCCTCGCCGCCGCGCGCCTCGCCGGGGCGGCCCCCGAACATCCCGAAGCGGCGCGGCACCGGGTAGTCGCGCTTCGCGACCTCGGCGAGGAACTCCATCGATCCCGCTTCGCGCAGGGCCCCGACGTGGCGGATCACGGGAAGGTATTCCAGCGCCCGCTGGTCGGGATCGGGAGCCGACGCCCGGCCGAGCAGAAGGCCCGCCACGAGACCACCGAGGATCGCGCCCCCCGGCAGCGTCCAGCCGAGCGTCGCCCGGCCCCGCCCCGGCGTCTCCCCTCCCGTGCGGACACCGACCGCCGCCATCTCGACGGTCGTCGCGGTGAGCGCCGGCGAGGCGACCGCCCGGGGAAGGCTGTCGAGGGCCCCCCACACGCTTTCCAGATCGAGGGCCGGGTCGTCGGCGCGGTTCCCCGGCGAAGCCGTGGGCCCGGCACCAGGCCCAGCGCCGGCGGTCGGATCGTGGTCGCCGCTCATCGCAACCCCTCGCGCTCGTAGGGAGCCAGCGCCTTCCGCAACTGGTCGCGGGCCCGGAAGAGGAGCGATTTCACCGCCGGCACGGTCAGCCCCATCGCGGCGGCGATTTCCTCGTAGGAGCAGTGCTCGAACTTGGCCAGCAACAGCGCCATCCGCTGGTTGTCGCCGAGCCGGGCGATCGCCTCCTGGACGACGTCCTGCAGTTCGCTGCGATCGATCTGCCGCGCCGGCCGCTGGCCGCTGGCCGCGACGGCGAGTTGGTCGAGGCCGATCTCCCCGTGCGACGCCGAGGCCGACACCGGGACCCCCTTTTCGAGGCGCCGGTAGGCACGCTGCCTGAGGTCGCTGGCGACGTTGTTGGCGATCGTGTGGATCCAGGTCGAGAACCGCGCCGTCGGCTTGTAGGTGCCCCGCGCCCGGTAGACGCGGAGAAACACCTCCTGGGCGAGGTCCTCGGCGGTGGAGTGGTCGCCCGTGTGGTGGAGGAACAGCGTCACCAGCCGCCCCTGCCAGAGGGCGACGAGCTCCTCGAAGGCCTCGGCGTCGTCGGCCCGGACGCGGAGCATGAGGTCGGCGGACGGGTCGGTGGATGGCGTCATCTCACCCTTTCGTCACCGCGTCGCGGTCAGACCGGGGGCGGTCACACGACGGGGTGCACCACAGCGGCCAGAAGCGGCACGCGAGGACCGATCGGAACGGCGTGGCATCCGCGGGCCCGAGCCCACGGCGCCGACGCCGATACCGAACCGACAGGCCAATGGAGCGGAGGAGGATCGAACTCCCAACCTCGGCATTGCGAACGCCGCGCTCTCCCAGTTGAGCTACCGCCCCTCTCCCCGCGGGCGCGGGGATTGGACGAGAATCGATCGTAAGCCCGGCCCTGGTGACTGTCCAGCCTGCGGCGGCCGGGGCGCTACAATCACCGATCCACTCCGTTCTCCCGGACCGCATGAACGTTCCACCCATCGTCGTCCGCGGGGCCCGGGAGCACAACCTCCGCGACGTCACCGTCGCCCTGCCGCGCGGCCGTCTGGTGTGCCTGTGCGGCGTGAGCGGGTCGGGAAAGTCGAGCCTCGCCTTCGACACGCTGTACGCCGAGGGGCAGCGGCGCTACGTCGAGAGCCTGTCGACGTTCGCCCGCCAGTTCCTCGGCCAGTTGCCCCGCCCCGACGTCGATGCCGTCACGGGATTGTCGCCGTCGATCTCGATCGCGCAGAAGTCGGCCGGGTCCAATCCGCGGTCGACCGTGGCGACGATGACGGAGATCCACGATTTCCTCCGCGTGCTCTATGCCCGTGTCGGCACGGCACACTGCCCGGCCTGCGACGCCGTACTCGAGGCCCAGCCGCGCGACGCGATCGTCGAGCGGATCCTCGCCGCCCGCGGCGGTCGCCGCGTGATGGTGCTCGCGTCGCTCGTCCGTGGTGCGAAGGGAGAACACCGCGACCTGTTCACCGATCTGGTACGCCAGGGGTTCACCCGGGCGCGGGTCGACGGCACGCTGTGCCGCGCCGAGGACCCGCCGCCGCTGGCCAAGACGCTCAAACACACCGTCGAGGTGGTGATCGACCGGCTCGTCCCCGGCGACGCCACGCGCGGCCGACTCTCCGAGGCGGTCGACCTGGCACTGCGGACCGGCGGTGGGCAGGTGATCGTGGCCCTCGAACCGAACGGTGACGGCGACGGTGCCGACGCGCCGCCGCGGCGCGGCCGGGGCGCTCCACCGGTGCCCATGCCGACCGACGACCTGATCCTTTCCAGCCGCTATGCCTGCACCGCCTGCGGGACCAGCTACGACACGCCCGAGCCGCAGCTGTTCAGCTTCAACAGCCCCCAGGGCGCCTGCCCGGCCTGCGACGGGCTCGGCGACATCTACGGCGTCGACCCCGACAAGCTGGTGACCGCGCCGCAACTCTCGCTCCGCAAAGGCGCGCTCGGGGTGCTCGGCACCTTCCGCGACATGCCGCGCTGGCTGCGGCGGCTGCTGACCGCGGTCGCCGGCCAGGCCGAAGCCGCGCGGCGCTGGCCGGGCGGCACACTGCTCGACACGCCGTGGGAACAGCTCACTGCGCTGCAGAAGCGCGTCTGGCTCGACGGCACGGGCCTCGGGGAGATCGACGTCCGCTGGAAGCGTGGCCGTGCCGAGCGCGGCGCGAAGACGCGCTTCGAGGGGCTGCGGGCGATGCTCACCAGCCGCTGGCGCAACGCCAAGAGCGGGATCATCCGGCGGATGCTCGAGAAGGTGATGAGCGTCACCCCCTGCGGCACCTGTGGCGGCGCCCGGCTCAACCCCCAGGCCCGCGCCGTGCGGATCCGCACGGCAGCGTCGCGCGCCGCCCGGCTGGCCGCCGCGTTGCCGGAGGAACTCGCGCTCGACCGGTTGTGCGCCCTGCCGATCGCCGCTGCACGGCAATTCCTCGCCGACGTCCGGCTCGACGCGACGCAGACGCTGATCGCCACCGAACTGCTCAAGGAGATCCGTGGCCGGCTCGGGTTCCTCGACCAGGTGGGGCTCGGCTACCTGGCGCTCGACCGCCGCGCGCCGACGCTGTCCGGCGGGGAGAGCCAGCGGATCCGGCTCGCCGCCCAGATCGGCTCCGGCCTGTCGGGCGTGCTCTACGTCCTCGACGAGCCGTCGATCGGCCTCCATCCGCGCGACAACACCCGGCTCCTCGAGGCGCTGGCGGCGCTCCGCGACAAGGGCAATACCGTGGTCGTCGTCGAGCACGACGAGGAGACGATCCGGGCGGCCGACTGGGTGGTCGATTTCGGCCCCGGCCCCGGGAAGCGCGGCGGCGCGGTGGTGGCGGTAGGGACGCCCGACGAGGTCGCCGCCACGCCGGCGAGCCTGACCGGCGCGTTCCTCGCCGGGCGCGAGGCGATCACCGTGCCGCAGCGCCGCCGCCTACCGTCGGGGCGGTCGCTCCACCTCCGCGGCGTCTCCCACAACAACCTGCGCGATATCGACGTCGAAATCCCCCTCGGCCAACTGGTCTGTGTCACCGGGGTCTCGGGCAGCGGCAAAAGCTCGCTGGTCGGCGACGTCCTCGAGCCGGCGCTGCGGCAGATCCTCGGCAGCGAGGCCGCCCGGCCGGGCCAGTTCGTGGCGCTCGAGGGGACGGAGCACGTCGACAAGGTGATCGTCATCGACCAGTCGCCGATCGGGCGCACGCCACGGAGCAATCCGGCGACGTACGTCAAGGTCTGGGACGACATCCGCGCCCTGTTCACGATGCTCCCCGAGGCGAAGAAACGCGGCTGGAAGGCGGGGCGGTTCAGCTTCAACGTCGCCGGCGGCCGCTGCGAGGCCTGCGAGGGCAACGGCTCGGTGCGCCTCGACATGGACTTCCTCGCCGACATCTGGGTGACCTGCGAGGTCTGCGGCGGCGCCCGGTTCGCCCGCGACACGCTCGAGGTCCGCTGGAAGGGACACGACGTCGCGGCGCTGCTGAAGATGGAGATCGGCGAGGCGCGCGAGCTGTTCGCCGACGCCCCCGACATCGCCCACAAGCTGACGACGCTGTGCGACGTCGGCCTCGACTACCTCCACCTCGGCCAGCCGTCGCCGACGCTGTCCGGCGGGGAGGCGCAGCGCGTCAAGCTGTCGCGCGAGCTCGCCAAGCGATCCACCGGGCGGACGCTGTACATCCTCGACGAGCCGACCACCGGCCTCCACATGGCCGACGTCCGCCAGCTCCTCACGGTGCTCGAGCGGCTCGTCGACGCCGGCAACACCGTGCTCGTCGTCGAGCACAACCTCGACGTCGTCAAACGCGCCGATCACTGCATCGACCTCGGGCCGGAGGGGGGCGCCGGCGGCGGCCGGATCGTCGCCACCGGCACTCCCGAGAAGATCGCCAAGGCGCGCGGTTCGGCGACCGGCCGGGCCCTCGCCCCGCTTCTCGCCGCGGCGCGCGACAGCCGCCCGCGTCGCGCCGGGCGCCGCCGCCCGATCGACGACGCCGCCGAGGTCGCGCGGGTGCTGGCCCGCGCGGAGGCTGCGTCGATCGATCCCGGCCCGCCGCGGATCGCGATCCGCGGCGCCAGCCAGCACAACCTCCGCGCCGTCGACGCCGACATCCCGCGCGGTGCGCTGACGGTGTGCTGCGGCCCGAGCGGGTCGGGGAAGACCTCGCTGGCCTTCGACACGCTGTATGCCGAGGGGCAGCGCCGCTACGTCGAGAGCCTGTCCCCCTACGCGCGGCAATTCGTCGGCCAGGTGCCCAAGCCGATCTTCGAGCGGATCGACGGCCTGTCACCGGCCGTGGCGATCGAGCAGCGCTCGACCGGCGGCACGCCGCGCTCGACCGTCGGCACGCTCACCGAGATGTACGACCACTTCCGCGTCCTCGCCGCGCGCCTCGGCCAGCTCCACTGTCCAGACTGCCGGATCGAGGTGGGGAGCCGGAGCGTCGACCAGATCGTCGCCGGGCTCCTCGCGCTGGCGGGGGGCACGCGGCTGCTGCTGCTGGCGCCGGTGGAACCACGGCCGGGCCAGACGCCCGAGGCACTGCTGGGGGCGCTGCGCGCGGCGGGGCACGTGCGCGTCCGGATCGACGGCCGCACCGTGCGCCTCGACGAGTTGCCCTCGATCGACCGGAAGCGGCAGAGCCGGATCGAGATCGTCATCGACCGCGTGACCGTCGAGCCCGAGGCGCGGAGCCGGCTCGCGCAGTCGG
Source organism: Planctomycetota bacterium (assembly GCA_016872555.1). NCBI lineage: Bacteria > Pseudomonadati > Planctomycetota > Planctomycetota bacterium. The sequence goes on along the minus strand of VGZO01000005.1, from coordinate 19,810 downwards.
TCGAGGCGGCGCTCGACGCCGGCAGCGGGACGATGCTCGTCGCCCGTGTCGTCGACGGGCGCGACGAACCCGAGTGGCCGGTCGAGGTGGCCAGCCGGCTGCTCGCCTGCCCGCAGTGCGGGCGCGGTTTCCGGCCCCTCGAACCGCGCCAGTTCTCGTTCAACAGCCCGCTCGGCTGGTGTCCGCAGTGCGACGGCCTCGGCACCCGTGCCGGAGTCGCCCACGGGGCGCTGGTTCGCGACGCCGCGGCGAGCCTCGCCGACGGTGCCCTCGACCTCTGGCCGACGCGCTCGGCACCGGTCAGCCGGGCGATGCTCGCCGGGCTCGCCGGCGCCGCCGGACTGCCGCTCGACGTGCCGCTGGTGGAGTTGTCGGGCATCCAGCAACGCGCCCTCTTCGAGGGAACCGGCGAACGGTGGATCGACGTCCCGCGCCCCGCGGGGGTGCCCGGCTCGGGGCCCTGGTTTTCCTTCCGCTTCAAGGGGCTCGAGAACGCCTGCGAGGAGGCGGCCCGGCAGGTGGTCGGGCTCCGTGCCCGGGTCGACGCAGTGATGGGGGAGGTGCCCTGCAGTGCCTGCGGCGGCAGCCGGCTGGCCGACGTCGCCGCCGCGGTCACGCTCTGGGGCCGGCCGCTCGACGTCTGGTGCCGGATGCCGCTGGGGCGGATGGTCGCCGAGCTGGAGGGCGTCACCCTCTCCGACACGGAGCGGTCGGTGGCCGGCGATCTGCTCCGCGAGCTCCTTTCGCGCGTGCGTTTCCTCGTCGACGTCGGGCTGGAATACCTCGACCTCGCCCGGCCGGCGGGCAGCCTCTCGGGGGGCGAGATGCAGCGGATCCGCCTCGCCGCCCAGGTCGGCAGCGGCCTGACCGGCGTGCTCTATGTCCTCGACGAACCGACGATCGGCCTCCACCCGCGCGACACCCACAAGCTGATCGCGGCCCTCGGCAAGCTGCGGGCGCTGGGCAACACGCTGGTCGTCGTCGAGCACGACCGCGACGTCGTCGCCGCCGCCGACCACGCGCTCGATTTCGGACCCGGGAGCGGCCGCGAGGGGGGGCGGATCGTCGCCCAGGCACCCCCTGCCGCCCTCGAAGCGACGGCCGGCAGCGTCACCGGCCCCTACCTCCACCGCCGCCGTGCCTGCGACGGAATCCTCGAACGCGTCGCCCGCGAGGGGCGGCGGAGCCCGACCGGCTGGATCGGCGTCCGCGACGCCTCTCACCGGACGCTCAAGGGGATCGACGTCGACTTCCCGCTCGGCGTCATCGCCGCGGTCACCGGCCCGAGCGGATCGGGGAAGACGTCGCTGGTCCTCGAGGTCCTGTGGCGGGCGCTGGCCCGGCGCCTCCATGCCGCCCGTGAGCAGCCCGGCCGGCACGGCTCGATCACCGGCCTCGATCTGGTCGACAAGGTGATCCTCGTCGACCAGGAGCCGATCGGGACCACGCCCGGCTCGACGCCCGCCACCTACACCGGGGTCTTCGACCATGTCCGGCAGTTGTTCGCCAAGGTCCCGGGGGCCAAGACCCGCGGGCTGACGCCGCGCGCGTTCAGCTTCAACGTCGCCGGGGGGCGCTGCGAGGCCTGCGAGGGGCTCGGCCAGCGGCGTGTGGAGATGCACTTCCTCCCCGACGTGTGGGTCGAGTGCGAGCACTGCAAGGGGAGCCGTTACGCCACCGAGACGCTCGCCGCCACCTGGCACGGCCGCTCGATCGCCGACGTCCTGCGGATGAGCGCCGCCGAAGGGGCGGCATTCTTCGCGACGGTGCCGCAGATCGCGCGGATCCTCGACACGCTGGTCGACGTCGGCCTCGGCTACGTGACGCTCGGCCAGCCGGCGCCACAACTCTCCGGCGGCGAGGCGCAGCGCGTCAAGCTGTCGCGCGAATTGGCCAAGCCCGGCACCGGCCGGACCCTCTACATCCTCGACGAGCCGACCACCGGGCTGCACTTCGCCGACATCGAGAAGCTGCTCCTCGTCCTCGACCGGCTCGTGTCAGCCGGCAACACGGTGCTCGTCGTCGAGCACAACCTCGAGGTGATCTCCGCGGCCGACTGGGTGATCGACATGGGCCCCGAGGCCGGGGACGGCGGCGGCCGGGTGGTCGTCGCCGGCCCTCCGGAGGACCTCGTGATCCACGCCGCCGCCTGGGAAAAGTGGCAGGGCTCCGCCGGCGGCGCCGGAGCCCCCCTGCTCCGCAGCCACACCGGCGAAGCCCTGCGGGCGTTCGCCCCACGGGCGCCGGCCGGAGCCGGCGGCGCCGTCGGGGCGGCGCCTGTCACCACCGCGCCTCGAGCCCGGTCGAGACGCCGCTGAGCAGCACGCTGCCGTTGGTGTTGATGAGCACCGAGGCCGGGCTGCCGCCCGTCGTGTTGGCATTGGTCAGCGACAACTGGTCGGCAGGGACGGCCACGCCGGAGAGCCAGAAGAAGTTGTAGCCCGCGCGCCACGTCCACCACTTGTTGAGCTGGACGGTGCCGAGGATCCCGAGCTCGCCGAAGAACGACGTCTGGTCGGCGGCGGCGGCAAGCGGGCCGATCGGCGAGCCGGCGAACGTCACCGTCGAGCGCTGCAGGGCGGTGTTGTAGAACACGCCCGCTTTGCCGACGGCGCTGAACTTCACCGGGCCGCCGTCGTTCCAGAGGACGAGGTCCATGCCCCCCTGCCCGCCGTACAGGTCGTTGGCGGTGCCGACCACGAACTGGTCCGAACCGACCGGGGGCGTGGCGGTGGTGTCGGTGTACTGGTCGTTGACGGTCATCGTCTGGTTCCATTCGACCCAGCGGAAGCCGGCCAGCCAGGTGATCGGCCCACAGGTCCGGCGCCGCCAGTTGAGCTCGGCCGACTGGATCTGGCCGGTGCTGATCACCTGGGCCCAGTTGATGTCGGCGAAATTGAAGCCGGCGAGGTTGACCTGCTGGTAGCCGCCCTGCGTGTGGGGCGTCGACTGCTCGCCGTAGAAGTTGCGGACGGTGAAGTAGTTACCCTCGATGGCGTAGACGCTGTCGAGGTTCAGCAGCACGCCGACGCGCGGGCCGATCGCCATCTGACTGGTGGCGTCGGCGGCATCGAGCGCCACCCGGTTGGCCGGGGCCGTCTCGACGAACAGCGGCCGACCGACGGGATTGTTCTGCCAGAGCATCAACGCGTCGACCTGGACCTGGATGCGCGGGAAGGTCGGGAGGAGCAGGGTGTTGACGACGCCGTAGGAGCCGGTCGCCACTCCCGGCTCGAGACCCGACGACGGGAACCACCCACCGCTGCCGCCGTTCATCGGCCAGACGCCGACGATCCGTCCGAGGCCCCCGGTGCCCTCTTCGACCCCGGCGCCGTCGTCGATCGCTCCGCCCGGGGGGACGATGACCGCCCCATCGTCGGCGGCCACGCCGGCATCCTCGGGGACCATGATCGAGACGTCGCCGGCGACCTGGCCGGGGCCGGTGGGCCCGAGCAGGTCGTCGAACCCCTGCCCCGCCGCGAACGACGCACCCGACATCCCCAGGGCGACCGCCGCCACGCGCACCCAGCGCCGGCCGATCCTCGTCCGTCCGCCGGCACGACCCGTACGGGCGGCACCCGTGCCGCGATCCAACCAAGCGCTCATGGCGTGATGATCCTCCCAGGGGGAAATGTTCCCGGGAGTTTTCGTCGTCCGGTCGCACCGGTCGTGACCGTCGTTCGTCGAATACCGGTCACGGAAGCTGGGGAAGCCGACCCGACGGCGCGCGAGTTTGACGCGGTCGCCGGCCTGCCCATTCCCCCTGGACCGTGCAGCCCGCGATCGGCGCGGCAAGCCTGGCAACCTGGCTCGCACGCGGCCCGCGCTGCACGATCCCCCGTGTGCCGCTCAGCTTGCGAACGGATTGATCGGGCCGCCGATCTCCGACCAGGCGCTCTGCCCCTTGGCATTGACCGCCGCCACGCGGAACAGGTGCCCGGTCCGGACCGTGAACCCGCTGACCACTGCCGAGAGCGCCGTCGACGGCGCTCGGACCACCGTCACCCAGTCGTTGCCCGCGAGGTTGACGCGGTACTGGATGACGTAATCGGTGATCGCCGCACCGCCGGTGTCGGTCGGGGCGTTCCACCGCAGCGACACGCTCCCGGCCCGCCCGGTCCCGGTCACACCGGTCGGCGCTGCCGGCACCGCCAGCGGCATCGCCGCCGCCGACTGGGCCGAAGGAGCGCTGTTGCCGGCGACGTTCACCGCCGTCACCCGGAACACGTAGTTGAACCCGTTGGTCAGGCCCGTCACCACGGTGCTGGTCGCCGCTGACGCGGGACGCGACAGCGTCGTCCAGGCCGCGTCGCTCACGCGACGGAACTCGACGATGTAGTTGCTGATCGCCATCCCGCCGTTGCTCGCCGGGGCGTTCCAGGCCAGCGCCACCTGCCGGTCGCCGGCGGTGGGCACGACCCCGGTCGGCGCCGACGGCGTGCCGTAGACCGTCACGCCGGCCGACTCCGCCGACGCCGGGCCGAGGCCGACGACATTCCGCGCTGTCACCCGGAAGGCGTAGTTGGTGCCGTTGACGAGGCCCGTCACCACGGCGCTGGTCGCCGTCGAAGCCGGCCGCACGAACGGCGTCCAGAACGAGTCGCGCAGGCGCCGGTATTCGACGACGTAGTCGGTGATCGCGGCGCCGCCGGTGCTCGCCGGCGCCGTCCACCGCACCGTCACCTGGCTTTCGCCACGTGTGCCGGTCACGCCGGTCGGGGCCCCGGGGAGACCGCGGACCGTGACGCCGTTGCTCTTGGCCGACGGCGTCCCCAGCCCCTGGGCGTTCCGCGCCGTCACCCGGAACTCGTAGTTGAAGCCGTTGGTGAGCCCCGTCACCGTCGCCCCCGGCGTCGTCGATGGCGCCCGGCTGAACGTCGTCCACGTGCTGTCGGAAAGCCGCTTGTATTCCACCACGTAGTCGGTGATCGGGCTGCCGCCGGTGCTCGCCGGCGGGGCCCACGAGAGCGTCGCCCGGCCGTCACCACCGGCCGCCACCACGCCCGTCGGTGCGCCGGGCACCGTCACCGGCGTGAGCGTGCCGGTCGACGTGCTCGGCGTGCCGGGACCGGCGGCGTTGATCGCCGTCACGCGGAAGACGTACCCGACGCCGTTGACCAGCGGTGTGACGACGGCAGTGGTCGCCATCGACGGGGCCCGCGTGAACGGCGTCCACGACGTGCTCCCCGCGCTCGCGACGCGGTATTCGATCAGGTAGTCGGTGACCGGGCTGCCGCCGTTGGTCGCCGGTGCGGTCCACGAGAGCGTCACGCGGGAATCGCCGATCATGCCCGACAGCGCGGTCGGCGTGCCCGCCACGGTGAACGGCGTCGCCGGACCGGCCTCGACGAACGATCCGATACCCACCGGGTTCACCGCTGCGACGCGGAACCGGTAGGCCGTGCCGTTGGTGAGGCCCGTCACCGTCGCTCCGGTCGTCGCCGACACGCCATCGGCGAACGTCGACCACAGCCCGCTGGCCGTGTCGGGGCGGAACTGGACGACGTAGTCGGTGACCGGCGTGCCGCCGTTGTCGACCGGCGCCGTCCACGACAGCCGTACCTGGCCGTTGCCCGCGACGGTGCCGACCGTCTGCACGATACCCGGGAACGTCAGCGGCCTGACCGGTGACGACTCGGCGCTGGCCGGGCTCGTGCCGGCCCCGTTGACCGCCCGGACGCGGAACAGATAGCTCGTCCCGTTGACCAGACCGGTGACGGTCGCACTGGTGGCAAACGACACCCCGTCGGCGAACGTCTGCCACCCGGCGCCCGTGACGTTCTCACGGAACTCGACGACGTAGTCGGTGACCGGTGTGCCACCGTTGTCGCTCGGCGCCGTCCACGACAACTCCACCTGGCGGTCGCCACGCGTGCCGAACGGCGCGCCCGGCGCCGTCGGCACCGTGACCGGCGTCACCGGGCTCGACACGAGCGACTGGGCACCGGCACCGAACGTGGTGATCGGCGTCACGCGGAACACGTAGCTCGTGCCGTTGACGAGGCCGTCGACCGTGGCCCCCGTCGTCCCCGACACGCCGTCGGGGTAGGTCAGCCACCCGCCGCCCGATGCCAGCCGGTATTCGACGACGTAGTCGGTGACCGGCGAGCCACCGTCGTTGGCCGGAGCCGACCAGGCAAGCGAAACGCGCCGGTCACCCGGCGTGCCGACCAGGCCCGTGGGCGCGGTGGCCGGCGCCAGCGGCGTGACCGGACCGGCGACGCCCGAGAAGGGGCTGGTGCCCGTGGCGTTGGTGGCCGCGACGCGGAACACGTAGGCCGTCCCGTTGGTCAGGCCGGTCACGCGGATCGAGGGCGCGCCCGACGGCGCGTGGACGAACGTCGACCAGTTCGCACCGCCGTCGCTCGAGTACTGGACGACGTGGTCGGCCACCGGCAGACCGCCGGTGTCGACGTTGGCCCAGGCCAGATCGACGAACTGGTTGCCGAGCGTCGCCGTCAGGCCGATCGGGGCCGCCGGCGCCGCCGTCGGCGTCACCGGACCCGAGACCGCGGCCGCACCGGGGCCAAACTCGGTGATCGCACGGACGCGGAACAGGTAGCTGGTGCCATTGACGAGGCCATTGACCGTCGCGGTGGTGTTCGTCGACACGCCGTCGGCGACGGTCGTCCAGGTGATTCCGTTGTCGATGCTGTACTCGACGCCGTAGTCCGACACGGTTGAGCCACCGGCCGAGGCCGGAGCCGCCCAGGTGAGCGTCGCGTCGCGCGGGCCGATCACCGCCGGGCCGAGCGTGACGACGAGGTTCTGCGGTGCCGATGCGGGGGCGAGCGGCTTGACCGGCGCCGACGGCGCCGACGGGCTGCCGACACCGACCGCATTCTGCGCCGTGACGCGGAACACGTAGCTCGTGCCGTTGACCAGGCCAGTCACCGTGGCCGTCGTCGCCGCCGACACCGCGTCGGCGAACGTCGTCCAGCTCGTGCCGCCGTCCGACGAGTACTCCACGATGTAGTCGGTGACCGGAGTCCCGCCGGGGTTGGCCGGGGCCTGCCACGAGAGCTGGACCTGCGTGTCGCCGCGGGTGCCGACCACGGCCGTCGGCACGCCGGGGAGGTCGGTCAGCGCGATCTGGAAGCTCGTCGAGCCGTCGGTCTTGTTGGGGAGGAGCGTGTTGTTGGCCAGGTCGGTGAGCAGGCCCACGGTGCTGCCGACGGTCGCCCGCGTCGTCGTTCCGATCACGTACGTGCCGAGCGGGTAGACGGAGTTCGACTCGAACACCACGCGGTTGGTGTTCTCGATGTAGCGGAACAGGTAATCGACCCCCTCGGTGAGGAGGACGCCGTCGCGCCGCAGCGTGAACGCGGCCTTGGTGACCGTCGCCCGGTCGATCCCCACGCCGACGTCGGCGATCTGCAGGGCGAACTGGGTGATATTGACCGCATCCTCGCGCTCGAGGCGGATCGCGTTGGGGGCCGGATCGCGGTCGACCGGCGTGGTGTTGCGGTCGTCGAGCGGCTCGACGATCGCCAGCGACGGCTGGAGGAAGTCGACGCGGTCGATCGCCCCGCGGTCCTTGAAGACGTTGCTGCCGAGGCCCGGAGGCGTCGGCTGTGCCGGGTCGTCGGTGCGGAGCTGGCCGTAGATGTCGCGGTCGGGCGCCAGCACCGGCGATGGCGGGACCCCCAGCGGCTCGGTGACGACCGTGTACTCGGGCCGGTCCTGGAGGCTGTTGAGGGCACTGTCGATCGCCGCCGTCCCGGAGACGAGGTAGAAGTTGCCCCCGTCGGCATTGACGAACGGATTGCCCGGGAGCGTCAGCGAGCTGCTCGCCGTGACGCCGCCGGAGACCTCGATCCCGACCGCGTAAAACGCCGACGTGCCGATCACCGTGGAGCTACGCGAGCCGGCGTCGACGCTGACTCCGGTGGCGAGGTTGGCGAACAGGTTGTTGAGGATCGTCGGGCCGGCGCTGTCGCTGACCGCGATGCCGACTCCGGACGGCGTCGAACCGCCGTAGATCGTGTTGTTGACGAGGCGGCCATAGGGCACCACGGACTGCGGCACGGCGCCGCCGGTGGAGTCACCGCTGAACCGGATCCCGGCCGTACCGGCGCCGGAGATGATGTTGTTGATCGCCACCGCCCCCGGAGCGAGGCGCTGGTTGTTGAGGACCGGGAGGTTCCGCGCCACGCCGGGGTTGGGCTTGTCGCTCCCCGCATCTCGGGCCCCGGCGTCGAAACTGATCCCGTAGCTTTGGGCAAACGAGATGATGTTGTTTTCGACGAGGAACTGCCCCTGCGTCCGCGGGTGGTTGGAGTCACCGAGCGACTCGACCGACGCCACCGGCGCCGTGGCCCAGACGCGCAGGGCATCCAGCGCGATCCCGCCGGCATTGGCCGGATTGGGGATCGGGAACAGCGAGAGGAACTGCCGGTCGCCCGACTGGAAGAAGCCGATCACGGTCGTCGCCGACAGCGGGCCGGCCGCGGCGACGAGGTCGACGGTCGCCGTCGAGAGCACGTTGCCGGTGCCGGCGAACGAGAACACCGTCGTCCACGTCGTGCCACCGTCGGTGCTCACCGCCACGCCGTCGCCGACCGGCAGGATCCGGTTGCCGCCGGGCAGCGCCGGCGTCGTGAACGTCGCCGGCAGCCGCGTGAGCACCTCGCGCGGGAGGACACCGTAGGCGAATTCGAGGAACGCCGCCGGCTGGCCGGCGAGGTCGACCGACCACGACAGCAGGTTGTTGGCGACGGTGCCGTTGGCGGTCGACTGGAGGAGCACGAACGTGTCGCCGTCCACCGGCTCGATACCCTGGCCGGCGAGGATGTCGAGCTCGTTGGCGGTGAGGAAATGGATGTCGCCGTTGCCTACCGCACCGAGGACACCGGGTACGAGGGCGTCGACGACCTGTGTCTCGAGCTGCCGCCGGGCCGCCTGCGGGAACCGGACGAACCGGTCGTTGGTGTCGAACGTCTCGAAGATCGTCACGTCCGGTGCGGCCGAGTCGAGCTGAATGCCATACTCGATGCCGCGGCGGATCTCGAGTTGGTACGGACCCTGCAGCGACTGCGTCGGGTAGGTCTGTGAGACCGGGGTAGCGAGGTCGAAGAAATCGACCTGTCCCGCCGCGGCGTCGGTCACCATCTCACCGCGCTCGGCGAACCCGACGATGATGTCGTCGACGTAGAACCCTTCGAAGGCGTTGTTCTGACCGCGCTCGACGTGATTGAAATTGCCGAGCGTGCCTGCCAGGCCGTTGATGCCGTTGAGCACCCGATCGGCGGTGTTGAAGAACGACAGCACCGTCCCCGCCGTGACCGTCACCGGAGCCGACAGCATGACCGTTCCGGCGGCGGAGTCGATCGAGTTGACCGTCACTGGCGTGCCGCCGACGAGTGCCCCGACCCCCGTGCCGGTCACCACCATCCCGGTCCGCAGGCCCTGTAGGTTGCCGAGCGCGACCGTGGCGGCGTTGGTCACCGCGCTGGCTACCGACTGGGTGGCGTCGGGCGTGCTGCGCAGCTGCGCCGAATCCATCTCTCCTGCGGTGCTGAAGTCGAACCGCAGGCGGATGTTGGAGCTCCCCGCCCATTTGCCGAGGTCGACCCGCGCCTGGCGCCAGTTGCCGGTCGAGTCGAACAGCTCCTGGACGTGTTGGTTGGGGCTGGTGCCGATCGCCGACGACGTCGAGAGGACGTTGGGGAGCTCGGCGGTGAGGTTGTCGCGCTCGGTCCGTGCCTGGTTGTTGGTCGCGATCACGGCCCAGGTGCGGCCGTCGTCGGTCGAGATGAAGACGCGTGCGCTGTCGCGCATCGCCGAGCCGTCGACCCGTGTGTCGGCCGAAGCGTTTTGCGAGTCGAGGAAGTAGTTGAAATACAGCGTCGGCTTGTCGGTGTAGGCGTAGCCGGCGAGGCTGAACGGATTGGTGATCAGGCTGCCATAGGCGCCACCGGGGAGGTTGTAATCGTTACCGATGACGCCGGCAGTGAGGTCCTGCTGCCAGTCGTAGGGAGTCCCGGCACGAACACCGTACTGGCCGTTGGCGCCACCCGGGTTGAACTGTCCGTACGTACCGGATGGATCTTGGAGGTACTCCTCGAGACCGAAGTACATGCTCGCGGCCCCTTCGCGGGCGTTGCGCGTGGCGTCCGGGATCGTGTTGCCGTTGGAGTCACCCGTGCCGTTGATGCCGTGGCCCCGGTCGGCGCCACGGAGCCCCGTCGGGTGCCAGAGGTTGATGTCGAGCGGTGAAAATGCCAAACCGGTCGCGCCGGCCACCATGACGTTGGAAATCGCGCTGTCGGGCACGCCGTCGCCGTTGGTATCAAACACGTTGGGCATCAGCCGTGCGCTGTTTCCCGGCTGCAGTTCGATACACACAAGCCGCCCGTTGTTGGTGATCGCGAAGAACGCGCCCGCGTACTTTCCGCCTTCCAGATTGGCAGGTGCCGACGCCAATCCCTGGAAACCGGTGGTACCGGCGACCGTTGCCAGCGTCGATGCGAAGTCAGCGACGAGCGTCGCCGCACCACTGCTTGTACTCACGGTGTGAAACTGTCCGCCGCTGCTGACGCCGTAAAGCGTGCCGAAGTTCTCGTTGCGGAACTGCAGGCCGGTGGTCAGGCCGGTGATGCCGGTGCCGGTGATCTGTCCCCGGAGGCTGAACGGCGGATCGCTATCGCTGTAAGCGGCGTTGCCGCTGGTACGTCCCCAGTACAGCAGCGACTCATTGCTGCCACGACGAAGTGAATAAAAGATCGAGTTCTCGTACGTCGCGACATCGGTCCGGCCGATCGCCAGGGCATCGACAGAGCTGCTCGTGAGTTTCCAGAAGTCGCCCGCACCCGGGCTCGAGGGCACGTCCGGCACGGCGTCGCCGACGTCGGAAAGCGGGCTCGATCCGCCGGCGGTACTGATCTCACGGAGGTGCGCGACGTTGCTGGCGTCATTCAACTGACCGAACGCCTGGAACAAGCGCCCGTCGGTCCGCATGTCGATGTCACCAACGCTTCCCTGACCGCCGTAGGCATTCTCGAAGAGGTGCGTCTCGATCCCACCGGAAAACGGATCTACCGTGTACATGCTGCCGCCCGTCGACACGAACAGCGTCACGTCGGCGAGGCTGAACGGCCGGACGTTGGCCGACAAGGGCAGCGGCGACCCGGTGGCCACCATCGCCGCGACGTTGATGATCGGGCCGGTCACCGGATCGACCGGGAGGCCGTTGCTCGTGTAGCCGGTCGTGCCGATGTGATCTTCGACGATCCGCTTCACCGACGTCACCGGCTCGAGACGGATGAAGGGATTGGCCGCCGCCCCCTGGAACGTGGCGTTGATCGCCGACGGGAGCCGTTCGTTGCTGCTCACGGCGACGTAGTAGCGCGTCGTCGAGCCCGGCGTACCGGCCGGGAGCTGGACCGGTCCGATGAACGGATCGAGTTTGCCGACGCTGCCGCGCGACAGGTCGTCGAAGTCGTTCCCCTGGCCCGGCCCCGGCTGGTCGTCGGCGACGTTCGAATCGCGGCTGACGAAGATCAGCTTCCCGGTCGCGTCGAACACCGACAGCGTCAGGTCGCCGCGGAAGCCGTCGGCGTAGTCGATGTCGAACACCGTCGACCAGGTCTTGCCGCCGCCGTTGACGCCGCCGATCGCCTGGATCATCGCGTAGTCGAGCGTGAACGAATACCAGTCGACGTCCCCCTCGGCCGCCAGGCTACCGGCAACGCTGATCACGTTCTGATCCGACTGCAGCAGCCGGCCGATGTCCTGGGCCGAGCCCTGGATGTCGTTCGCCGCGGCGCTCTCGCCGGTCTCCCCGACGACGAGCGAATTGCGCGGCAGCCCCTGGACGTCGATCGCCGTCGTCGCATAGCGGATGTCGGCGTAGCGCACGGTCGAACCGGGCTTTTGGTCCTGCTGCTGGAGGCGGACGCGCAGCTCGTAGGTGCCGGACGTGATCCCGCTCTTGACCAGCGCCGGATCGCGGAGCCGGGCTTCGTAGGCCAACTGGGTTGCCACGCCGGCTGCCGACGGCTGGCTGCGGACGCGGATGAAATACTGCCCCGGCGCGCCGGCCGTGCCGGGGAGGATCACGCGCATCCCGGGATCGCGCGGGTTGGTCGAGTAGTAGTCGAGCCCGCGGAAGCCGTCCTTCCCCATCGGGAAGGCGCCGTTGCCGCCGGTGGCGGTGAAGCCGAGCGTCTGCCGGGTGAGCGTGCCTGCGGCGAAGGCCACGTCGCGGATGCTCGTCACCCCGGGATCGCCGTTGAACGTGAACGTCACCAAGCCGGTCGTGAAGTCGAGCGTCGCTCCGGTCGCCCGGACGGCCGGAGCGCCGATCGCCGTCAGCGTGAACGTGCCGGCGCGGTTGACCGAGAAAGTCTGGATCGCCGTGTTGTTGCGATACAAGACTCCCGACAGCGTGCCGGGGAGGATGTTGCCGGCGGCGAGCTGGTAGGTCCGCGCCGTGCCCGTACCGCTGCCGGCGACGAGGTCCTGCGTCACCATCTGCGAGTCGTTGGTGGCGTCGATCGAGCGGGCGAGCACCGTGCCGGAGGCGTCGAGCAGCTCGAGCATCGAGTCGAGCCCCGACGACGTCTTGTCGAGGTCGATCCACACCTCGCTGCCGGCATAGCCGCCGAAGCTGTAGACGTCGACGTCGGTCGGATCGTCGTAGGCGATCACACCGTGGACCTCGAACCCGTTCTTGCGGTTCTCGTCACCCCCCTTGTTCTGCGCCGACTCGGTGGAGTTGGTCCCGGTGGCGAAGTTGGGGGCGAGGACCCCGAGCACCTGCGCCGTACTCGCCGTCTGGTTGGCCTCGAGCTTGCCGGTGTACGACTTCTCCGCCTCCTTCTGGATCGAGACGTTGGTGTCGTTCGACAGCGGCATGAACTTCAGCCCGCGCCAGTCGCCAGGCGCCGGCGCCGTGGCCGTCGCATCGACGCCCACAACGCCGTCGTTGTTGGTGTCCTTCACCGTGCGGCCGAGCGGGTCGAGGCTCGCCCCCACCGTATCGTCGGCGAGGCTCGTCATCACGACGGGGAAACCTGGCTGGCCGATCACCTGCACGGTTCCGCCGATCCGGTCCTCGATCTCGAGCGGGAACCCGGCGGCGGTGAACCCCGCGTTGGGCCCGTCGAGCTTGACGACGAGGCTCGCGTCGGAGCGGCTCATCAGGCGCAGGCCGGTCGTCGTGTGGAAGTTCTCGACGACGACGTCGATCGTCCCGGTGAGCACGTGGACGACGTCGGTGTCGTCCCACACGCTCTCGACGGTGATCTGCTCGGGCCGGACGACGACGCCGCTGATCACCGCCGTGGAGCCGGTCGGGCCGGTCGTCACACCGCTCCCCGGCAGCGTGTAGCTGTCGGCGGCCGCGTAGGAGACCGTGTAGCCGAGGTCCTCGAACGCCCCGATCGTCACGCGGCTCAGCGGATTGACGCCGGGGTTGATGAACCCGGTCATGATCTCGTTGTCGAACTCCGCCTCCGACCAGTGGGCCCCGGTCGTGCCGGCCCCGCCCCCCTGCTCCAAGGGCACCGTCGCCGCGGTCGGCCGGAAGCGCTGGTATTCACGCAGCGCGCTCGATCCGGTGTAGGTGAAGCCGTTGATCAAATTGAGGATGCTGGCGACCGACGGGAACCCGAGCGCGTGGCCGAGCTCGTGGACGAGGATCGTCGCCATCTGCGGATTGGAGATGTCGGCGGTGTCGATGCCGACGTCGGCCAGATACGGGAGATGCCTGTTGACGTCGGTCGCCGAGCGGAACGCGCGCGGGCCGGCGTTGGCGAGTGTGCCGCCGGCGCCGTCGCTCGTCGAGCCGCCGAGCAGCCCGGCCTGAACGGTGACGAGGATGTCGTCGATCTGCTGGCCGGTCGCCGGGTCGGTGACCAGCGACAGGTCGCCGACGATGATCGCCTCCCATTTGTCGACCGCGACTTGCATCGCTTGCTGCGCCGCCTGCGGCACGCCGGGGCCGAACGTGACGTCGATGTTGAACGACCCCTGCGGCTGGCCGCCGGAGAAGTTGAGCGGATTAAAGATCCGGTTGGCGCGGACCAGCGGGCCGAAGTTGTCGTCGTAGCCGGTGAAGCGCTCGATCGATCGCGTCGACCGCCCCGGATCGCCGAGCTTCACGTCGGACATCGCGTTGGCATTGATGCTCACCGTCGCCCCGGCGTTGGCGCGGAAGTCGTTGCCGACGACCACCGGCTGCGCCCCGCGCACGAACACGGTCGCGGCGGCATTGGTCCCGCGCGCGTTGCGGTTCCCCACCGCCTGTCCGGCGGCGTTATTCTCCACCCGGCTGTTGGCCAGGCGGAGGAAGCCCTGGTGGACCTCGATCACGTTGAACGTGTCGAATCCCCCCTCGATCGGCGTCTGGCCGCCGCCGAAGGCGAGGTAGGCGTTGTCGATGCTCACCCGGCTGGCGGCGTTGGCGACGATCCCGCCCCAGTCGCCGGCGGCGCGCGTGTCGGGCGAGGGGCCGTTGGTGTCGAACGTCCCGCCGGCGCCGAACCGGTTGTCGGCCAGGCTCGTGAACACCACCCGGTTGCCCGGCGTGCCCTCGGCGATCAACTGGCCAAGGCCACGCTCGAGCTCGATCCGCGACCCGAGCAGCTTGACGACGACCCCGGGATCGATCACCAGCCGGCCGGTCTCGCGGGCGAAGGTCTTCGTCACGCCGTCGGCCGGATCGACGCGCTGCTCGTAACCGCCCACGCCACCGGCGATCTGGAGGTTTTCGGCGATCACATAGGTGATGTCGGGGCTCTTGAACCGGGCCGGCACCGTCAGCCGGTCGACCGGGCTGCCGAGCTGCGTGCGGATCCGCACGAACAGGCCGTTGATCGTGTTGTCGACGATCCGGTTGCCGCGGACGTCGGGGCCCTGGCGGACCGCGGTGTCCTCGAACGCGTCGGGGTCGGCCGAGATCGCCGCCCCGGCGCTCCGGGTGATCTCGTTGAATATCAGCGTCGGCCGCGTGCTCTCGAGGTGGATCGGTGCGAACGCCTGGAGCTGCGAGTTGACCAGGACGTTGCCGCCGCCATAGGTCAGCTGGGCCTGGCCGACGACGTTGAGAAACACCTTCTTCGTCGCCGAGTCGGAATCCTCGCGGAGCACGATCCCGCCCCACTGCCCGCCGGTCGCCACCGGGCCGAGGTTGTCGCTGTCGCCGCCGAGAAAGTCGTCGTGGTACGACGTGAACCGCACCCGGTTGGCCGGCGTGCCGAGGACCTGCATCGCCGCCCCCGCCCGCGACACCAGCTCCGGCGAGCTGCCGACGTCGATGTTCGCCGCCCGGAGCTTGAACAGCGCCCCTTCGTCGACCATCACCGTCACGCCGGCCGGCACCTCGAATGTCATCCCGTCGGCCAGGGGGCCGCCGGCGAGCGTCGTCCCGATGAGATACGGCTTCTCGTCGGCCGGACTGGCGTCGTTGCCGGTGTTGCCGACGATGCGGATGATCCGCGTCGAGGGTGTCGCGGCGGCCAGCGCCGCCGCGATCGTCGGATAGGGTGCCGCCAGCGTGCCGGCCGCGCCGGCGACGGGGGCCGCCTTGTCGACGACGATCGTCGCCGCTGCCGCCGCGGTCTCGAACCAGAAGTTGAACCCGCCCCCGGCCGCGCCGTCGCGGTCGCCGTCGAGCGCCGTGCCGGTGGCGTCGACGATCGTGTTGGCGACGACGCTCGCCGGCGTGAAGCCGAGCTTGAGCTCGTAGGCACCCTGCGACCGGCCGCCGTAGCCGCTGTCGGCCGACTCGGGGTTGAAGTCGGTGTTGCCCGTGCTCGTCACCGCGATGAAGTACGTGCCCGCCTCCAGATCGAGGCCGACGAACGAATCACGCCCGTAGTAGTCGTCGTTGCGGGCGACGAGCGTCCGCACCCCCGACACCTCGCGGTACAGCGAGATCACGCTGTCGAGCCGGCTGGTCACCGCCGTGCCCGGACGCGAGACGACCGTCTCCGCCGTCAGCGTGCCGGCCGCCTCGAGCGCGAACGAATAGACGTCGATATCCGACCCGGTCTTGGGATACAGGACATTGGTGTGGATCAGGTCGTTGTCACCGGGAAACACCCCCTCGCCGGTCAAGCCGCCGCCCATGATCGAGGGCAGGTCGTAGGAGTGGCCGAGGCCGAGGGCGTGGCCGATCTCGTGCATCGCGGTCTGGAACCATCCGCCACCGTATTCGCTCGCCCCCCAATTGAACGTCGAGTTCATGATCGTGAGCGTGCCGCCGCAGATCCCCGCCACCGCCGTCGGCGGCAGGCTCGGGCTGACGGCGCGGACGTCGCCGGTGACGACCGTGATCCCCTGGTCGGCCGTCTCGGTGAAACGGACGCCGGTGTACAACGAATACAGCTCGAACACCTCGCGGGCCCGCTGCTTCTGCGTCTCGGTGATCAGGTTGAACAGCGGGTTGCCCTGCGGATCGCTGCCGTAGGCCGACTTGAAGTTGTAGGAGATTTCCGGGATCGCCACCGCCGGCGCCAGCGACGCGTCGGGCGAGGCGTGATCCTCGATCCCCACCGGGATGTCGCGGTGCCCGGGCTCGTCGCCGGTGCCCTGCTGGCTCGGGAAGAGGAGATTCCCCGCCGGAGTCGGCACCGTCGGCCGCAGTTCGATCGCCGCGGCGATGCTCTGCCCAGCGGCGCCGAGCGAGCCAAGACCGGTCGCCGTCGCGAAACTCGAGTTCTCGTCGCTCGTCCCCGGCGCCACCGCGGCACGGAATGCGACCGTGTACGAGCCGCGCGTCGTCCCACCGGTGGCCCCCGTACCCGTCGTCGGCTGGTAGGCACCGTTGCCCGCGCTCGACACGCCGATGAAGTAGGTCCCCGCCGCCGGCGCCGCCAGCGACAGCGTCCGCGCCCCGCCCGCGCCGCTGCCGGTGATCGTCACGCCCGCCGTGATCGCCGTCCCCGCCGCGTCGAAGACGCGCAGCAGCGGATCGAACGCCGCGTCCGGTGCCAGGTTCACCGTCACGGTCGTCGCCGCCGTCACCGCGAACCGGTAGAGATCGACGTCGTTGACCCCCTCCGGACCGTCGCCGAGGAACGACACCGTCTGGAACGCCGCTGCACCCCCCGCGCGGGAAAACAGACTGCCGACGTGGACCGCCTTCACCGTCGTCGCGTTGTCGTCGGTCGAATCACCGACCTGCAGCCGGTAGAGCTTGTCGTTTGCCACGTCCCCCGAGGAAAAGCCGAGGACCGCCGTCCCGCTCGTCGCGTCATACGTCACCGCCGACGGCACGCGCACCGCCACGTCGGCGCCCGTCGTCGGATCGGTCTCCACGAGCCGGTAATTGCGGATGTTCGTCGCCGACGCCGAAGCCAGCGGGTCGTTGGCATTGAAATAGACGACCACCTTGTCGGTCGCCTGTGACAGCGGTAGCCCGTCGCCGATCGACAGCGCCGCCGGAGTCGGCACGGCGCCGGCACGCGTGTACGAGACCTTCGGCGTGAACTGGCTGCCGGTCACCGTCGCGGTGGCGCCCGCCGCCGTCGCGCCGCCGAGCTCCCCCGCCAGCGACGTCGCCGCCGCGATCCGCGTGGCGATCGCGCTTGCGATCTGCGCCGCCGTCGAGGCGTTGCTGATCGGGACCGCGGTGGTGCCCGGGGTCGCCGACGAATTGCGGTCGAACTCGAGGTTCAGCACCCGGCCGCGGATCTGCACGGTGAGCAGGTCGCCGTCGAGGATCTGGGCCGGATTGCCGACCGTGATCGTCTTCGGCCGCGTCACCGGCTGCGGCACCACCCCCACCACCTGGGCCCCGAGGTCGAGCCGGAAATTGAGCGTGAACGTGCCCCCGGCACGGAACCGCTCCACCGCCGTCGTCCCCTGGGCGAGCGTCCGCAACCCCCCGGTCCCGGCCCCCGTGATCGTGATCCGGTACGAATCGTCAGGCAGCGTGTCGGCGAACCGGACGACGACCTGATTCTGGTTCGGCGCGTCGTCCACCGTGATGCTGCCAGGCTCGACCCTCATGTCGCTGCCGTCACCGATCGTGCCGTCGTGGTTGGCTCGGGTCACCGTGATCCCGGTCGCGATCGTCGCCGGATCGACCTGTGTGCCGGGGCTGAACCGGATCGTGATCTGCTGCGGCGCCTGCCGCCCCACTGCACCCTCGGTGATGAACGTCCCGACGTTGGGAAACGCCGACACGAAGTCGAACGCCAGCAGCCGGCGCGACTCGAGCGACTCGGGCGCCTGGCCGGCTCGCCCCTGTTCACCGCGCGGAGCGATCCGCCGCGAACCTCCGCGGCGACGGGCAAACAGACCGCGGACGCTCGTCAGCCAGAATGGCAGAATCATGGATCCCTCTTTCAGGGAAAAAACAGACCGAACCGCTGCCCCCTCGAAGACGCGCGAGCCTGGCGCGCGCCGAACGGCCGTGAAGACCGGAAAAACAGCTCATTGCCGAACATATCGTCGGCCTTCGGACGGGGCAATGTTTTGGACCGTGGGTCTGCCAATCTGACGGCAAACTGGCGCGATCGCACCCCAGGCCACCCAACCGCCCGCGGCTTCCACTCCCCATTCTCCCCATCCCACCTGACAGGAACTACGAGCACAACCCTACCGCGGCACGACCGTCACGACCGATTTCACCGGGCAGTTCGGATTCTTCATCGGAGACGGCAACGATGATGCGATTGCAGTGGCGGAACGGTGGTTTTGTCGCACCGTTCACGCTGGCGGCGACGGTACTGGTGGCCCTTGGCAGTGTCCGCGCCAACGCCTGGCAGGTCGGCTCCGGTTCGGCCGGGGGATGGCTCGCCGGCGAGGTGGTCTCCGAGACGGTCGTCGGCGACCGCGCGTTCGCTGCCACGGACGCGGGCGAGGGATCGGTGATCCAGCGCGACGCCGTTCCCGCCGGCCCGCTCCCCGTCGACGATCCGGCGCTCGGCGGCGAGTCGGCCGTGCCCGGCGACCTGCCGATCCTCCCCGAGGGGATCGACGGCGGCCACGGGATGGATTGCGGCTGCCCCGAATGCGCCGCCTGCGAGCAGCCGGGCTTCATGCAGGTGCTCCACGACCACCTCCACGGCTGCTGGACGCTCCGAGCCGACGCCCTGCTCCTGTGGCGCAACGCCCCGCGCCTGCGGCCGATCTATTCGCAGTACCTGCCCGGCGTCACACCCAACGACTTCGGCGCCACCGCCCTCGATGCCAACCAGCTCGAGAGTACGCCGGCGGCGGGCCCCCGGTTTTCGCTGTTCCGCAGCAACAACTGCGGCGAGGCGATCGAGGCGACCTGGTTCCGGGCGGCCAACTTCCGCTCGCTCGAGGCGACTCCGCCGACGATCGCCGGCTATGCCCTCACGCCGCCAGGCGTGTTCGGCAACGAGTTCAACGACCTCGACACCGCCACCGCCGACCTCGGCAGCTCGCTGCAGAGCTTCGAGCTCAACCGGCGCTGGCACGCGCTGCCCAACGTCGTCCTGCTGCAGGGATTCCGGTGGTTCGAATGGAACGAGTCGCTGTCGCTCGTCGACCACTACGGCGGGGTCGTGCCCCCGGCCCCGATGATGGACGTGTTCAACAATGCGTGCATCAACAGCCTCTACGGCTACCAGCTCGGCACCGACATCCGCCTCTGGGATCGCGGCGGCTTCCTCCGCGTCGACGGGCTCCTCAAAGGCGGGGCCTACTACAACAACGCCGTTCAGAAGTCGCAGTACGTGTTCGATGCCGGTGCCGGGCCGGCGCTCAAGGGACTCCGCGTCCAGGGGGACGGCGCGGCGTTCGTCGGCGAACTGGGGCTGACGACCACCGTGCCTCTCACCAAGCACTTCGACCTCCGCTGCGGCTACATGGCGCTGTGGCTCGAGGGCCT